>JBLNGL010000090.1:0-4475 GCA_050264735.1 Ignavibacteria bacterium
CTCCGAAGGAGCAGATTACAAATTCTGGTCGGATATTGCTGATTATTATATTGAAGGGGAAACGGAGATTGGAATCTGCACTGTTTATAAACAGCCGAAGAATGAAATAAAAGGTATGGAGAGACATTTAAGAACCCCCGAAATTTTAATTCCCATTGATGCGCCATTCACGCTGCCGTTATTATTGGATGGTGAAAGTGAAAAGGATGCAAGAGCATTTCAGTGTCAGGTCGGCCAGGCGGTTGTTATAAATAATGCAGTGTGGCATGGGGCGTGTCTCCCGGCAGGAAAAAGTACCGCATCATATTTTGTTATCTTCAGGAAAGGTACTCCTCATGGAGATGTTGAAAAAAAGGATTTAATCCCCTTTGAGGTTTTATAAAAATTTTATGGCTAAACTTTCAATATCAAACAAATCAGTTAAAATTATTTTCGGTGATAATCCTTCATTCATAAAAGAAATTTCCAACCTGCTGACCGGAGAAAAAATTTGCAGAGGCGGCAGGCAGACAATCATTGTACGATCTCCCTCACACATCTCCGATCCTGCTTATCTTTTTGAAATAAAATCTTATCAGCGGTCTGGAGGAATAATTAAACTGGAATTTACAGATGACTCCGGGGCTTATAAGGCACTCATGAAAATTTCCGAATATGATCTGGGCTTGAAATTTTCTCTCGATGTTAATTCCCCGGAAGTTATTTGGATGGTTGAGTGGAGAGTCTCAGGATTTAATTTTGAACAGGTTACGCTTCCTGCTTTAGGCGGTCAAAGTTTAACCAGAGAAATGACTCCCGAACTTACGTTGAGCTATAAATATCCTTTCTGGTGGAATGCACAATTTGTTTTAGGCGAGAATAAAAAAGGAGGAATGTTCCTTCATCTTAAGGACGAAAAACCGGATTTTAAATTATTCCGAGTAAAAAGAGATGAAGATGCTTTTCAGTTTTTCCTGGGCTTCGAATCAAATGCGCCGTTAGAAAAAAGATCCTTAACAGCCGGATGGTTTTTGGAATGCTATGAAAAAGACTGGAGAAAACCGGTAGAGAAACACCGTGAATGGCTTGAAAAAAAATTCAACTTGAGGAAATATTCAAATCATCCTCATTTCCCTGATTGGGCAAGCGGGATAAATTTTGTTTTGGAGCCGTGGGGGATGAGAAAAGATCAGCCGGAGCCTCATCATACTTTTGATGAGATTCTTAAACGTATCAAAGATTTCGCAAAACTGCATGAACCCAAAGAAACACTCCTTTATCTTCCCGGATTTGCCGAAAACGGAATAGATTCTCATGCGCCTGACTATAACCCCAGCGAAAAATGCGGGGGCGAAATAAAATTCATAGGGCTCGTTAATGCAGCGCATAATCTCGGATACAAAGTAATGGTTCATACGAATTCTATTGCTTTTACTTTTAGTCATCCGCTTTTTGAGAAATTTAAAGAATACCAGGTCGTTGATTGGTTTGGAAAAAAACTGGGATGGGGAATGGACATTGACGGCGATTGGCTCTCTGAGGATTATTTTGCTTATATAAATCCGGGATTTAGTGAATGGGGAAGCTATATGGAAGAAGTAATCGGGAATTTAATTAATAAGTTCAGCATTGATGCAGTGTTCCTTGATCAAACATTGCTTGCATTTAATGTCGGCAAAGGTCCGAATTTTATTGAAGGTATGAGAAACTATATCCATCACTTACAAACGGTTTTTCCGAATATTCTTTTTGCCGGTGAGGGAATTCACGAAGAAGTTTTGCCGGTTTTGCCGTTCGCGCAGATCCATGGAATCGACAGTCTTTCGGAGATACATGGAATGGAAGGGAAGAAAAGCTGGAGAAATGTACATCCCGTTTCTTCATATCTCTTTGGAAAATATACACGTCTCTGCGGCCATCTTTTAACAAAATATCCTCTTCATCCGAAGTTCAGGCTTCAGGAAGAATCTTATGCAAAGCTGAACGTAATTCCGGCTCTTTGTTTATATAAAACTTCACAGAAGATGAATATTCCGGAAGTCAAAAAGATGATTCAAAGAGCAAAGAAGCTGAATAAAAATATTCTTTAAAATATTTTTTAATAACCACGGCATTTATGCCTTAGATAAAAATACTCCATAATAGGGCTTAAGCGCAAAATTATTTAAATACGGCTAAAGCCAAATTTTTTTTGTCATATTCTTATTCTGAATTTATTTCAGAATCTGGAATGCCGAAGCTTTCATATTTTGATTCTGAAACCCGCTTAAAGCGAGGCTCGCCCGTTTTGGCTCGGCCTAGCCGAGACAGGCCAAAGACGGTAAGTTCAGAGTGATAAATATTAATTACTGAAGTTACGCAAACTTGTTTTTCAGTAACCCCGCCATTTTATGGCGGGGCAATAAAATCCACTAAAATCCATGGGCTTTAGCCCATTAAAGTGCATAATAATGGCTAAAGCCTCAGGCATTGCGGGTATGTCAGTTCCCCGCCATAAAGGCCGCGGCTATTAAAAGTTCAAGTATTTAAAAAATAAATGAAAATAATCAAGGCTGCTGTTATTGGAACAGGATTCATCGGTCCGGCCCATATTGAAGCGCTCAGAAGAATCGGCGGAATCCAGGTTATTGCAGCCGCATCTATAGAAAAAGAAAAAGCTGAAAAGCTTGCAGAAGAGTTTTCCATTCCTAAAGTCTATGGAAAATGGGAGCAGGTTATTGAAGATAAGGAAATTGAAGTCGTCCACAATTGCACACCAAACAATCTTCATTATGAAATTAATAAAGCAGCCATACTTGCCGGAAAACATATAATATCTGAAAAACCGTTAACGATTTCTACTCTTGAATCTGAAGATCTGCTAAAACTTCTTAATGAGAAAAAAGTTGTTAATGCTGTAAATTACAATTACAGATTTTATCCTCTTATTCAGCATGCGAAAAAATTATTTGAAAAAAAGGAAATGGGTGAAGTTTATATCGTCCACGGAAATTATCTCCAGGATTGGCTTTATTACGATACCGATTATAACTGGCGTTTGGAATCGAATATTTCCGGGCGATCTAGAGCAGCAGCTGATATCGGCTCACACTGGTGCGACCTTGTCCAATTCGTAACAGGATTAAAAATAAAAAAAGTATTTGCGAATCTTTCCACATTCCATAAAAGAAGAAAAAAACCAAAACATTCGGTCCAGACTTTCAAATCAAAGGAAGAAACCTTCAGCGATTACGAGGAAATAAATATAGATACTGAAGATGCCGGTTCAATTCTCGTTCAGTTTGAAAGCGGGGCACAGGGTGCTTTTATAGTTTCTCAGGTTAGCGCCGGCAGAAAAAATCATTTCTGGCTTGAAATCGATGCTAGTAAAAAATCCCTCTGGTGGAACCAGGAAGAACCGAATAAGCTATTTTTCGGCTGCAGGGAAAAAGGGAATGAAATAATTATTAAAGATCCTTCTTTACTTGATGAGGATGTGAGAAAATATGCACATTATCCGGGGGGACACCCCGAAGGTTATCCCGACGGTCTTAAAAATTTATTCATGAATGTTTACGATTTTATTAGAAAAGGGAAAGATCCGGCTAAAGATAAAACTGATTTCCCGACTTTTACCGACGGCCATTGGGAAAATAAAATTGTTGAAGCAGTTTTAAAAAGCAATGCAGAACAAAAGTGGATTGAAGTTTAAATGATAGATTTAGATATGACAGATTTATAAAATCTGTCATATCTATTTATTAAAAAAGGATATTAGAAATGAAACTCGGTTTTCTTACCGCATGTCTGCCAAAAATTAAATTAGAAGATTTAGTTAAATGGGCATCGCAGGAAGGATTTCATTCTCTCGAGCTTGCCGCCTGGCCGGTAAAATCATCTCGCGATTACCAGGCAGGTCAGATTGATGCTGCAAATTTTACAAAAGACGATGCATCCCGCGTGAATGAAATCTTTGCGGAAAACAATATGAGCATTTCCGCCATGGCTTACTACGATAATAACCTTCATCCCGATAAAAGCAAAAGAAAAAGTTACTTAAAACATCTTAAAAAAGTTATTGATACTGCTTCTCTTCTAAATGTAAAATTAGTCGGCACATTCGTAGGCGGAAGGCCGGATAAAAAACCTGACCAGATTATTAAAGAGATCGGGCTAGTCTTTAAAGATATTTTAAAATATGCAGCCGATAAAAATGTAAAGATAATGATTGAAAATTGTCCCATGGAAAACTGGATTAAGTTCGGGCTCCCCGGGAATTATGCATACTCTCCTGAACTCTGGGAAGCTTTATTCAATGAGCTGCCGGGTAAAAATTTCGGTTTAAATTTCGATCCTTCCCATCTTTACTGGCTTGGAATTGATTACGTTCAGGCAGCTAAAGATTTTTCTTCTAAAATATTTCATGTTCATGCAAAGAACACCGAAATTCTTTCAGACTGTGTCTATAAATACGGTATTTTTGGTCAGCAAATTTCTGCAAATCCATGTAAATCAGG
>JBLNGL010000091.1:0-5713 GCA_050264735.1 Ignavibacteria bacterium
GCCTTCTAATTCAACTTCCCAAGTTTGAAAGATTGATTTTTGTTTTTTACTTTAAATAAAAGCATTTAAGGTAATTAATGACGGATTCAATTATTTACAGCTTCTTCAACGATGATGAGCTCTTAAGAATTTCAAATAAAATTAAAGATGTTGAAAAAACTACTGCAGGGGAAATCTGTGTAAGCATAAAGGAAAAGCGGCCTTTCATAAAAAAAAGAAAAATTATATCAAAATTAGCAGAAGAGGAATTTTACAGGCTAGGCATAAATAAAACCCGCGATAAAACAGGGATATTAATTTACATTCTTCTTGAAGAACATAAGTTCCATATTCTTGCAGATGAAGGGATCAACGCTAAGGTCAACCCGGATACCTGGGATTCAATCAAAGATACGATGCAGGAAAAATTTTCGAGAGGAGAATATACTAAAGGGGTATTATATGCCGTAGAAACTGCCGGTAAAATTTTAGCCGAGCAATTCCCCATAAACCCTGATGACCGGAATGAATTATCAAACAGGATAATAATAAAATAAGCCGGCAAAAGATTAATTTTAGTACAATTCGATTTAGATAAAACATTCCAACACAATTTACCTATCGGAGCAGTTATGCATAAGAAAATCATTATTACAGCAGCTATTATATTTTCTTTTATAGCGGGTTTTATACTCCGGGGAGATAATGAGAAAAGAATAACTAAACAAATGGTTGAAGAGGCATCCAAAATAATCGGACTGGATTTCACGGATGCCGAACGCGATTCCATGCTTGATAATCTTAATTCACTATTAAGCAATTATGATTCTGTAAGAAGTATTAAGCTTGAAAATTCAGTCACTCCGGCAATTATTTTTAATCCCCTCCCATTAGGATTTAAATTCACAATAGATGAAAAGGAGTTCACGATAAGTGATTATTCAAAAACGGTGATGCCCGAAAACCGTGATGAGCTGGCTTATTACTCAGTTGGACAGCTTGCAGAACTAATAAGAACAAAAAAAATAACTTCCACCGAGCTCACAAAATTTTTTCTTGAAAGATTAAAAAAATCTAATACTGTTCTTCATTGTGTAATTACTTTTACAGAAGAGCTTGGTTTAAAGCAGGCAAAAAAAGCCGATGAAGAAATTGCTGCCGGTGAATACAGGGGAATCCTTCATGGAATTCCTTACGGGGTTAAGGATCTTCTTGCCGTTAAAGGCTACAAAACTACCTGGGGTGCAGCCCCTTATAAAGAGCAGTCTTTTGATTATGATGCTGCGGTTGTTAAGAAGCTTGAAGCTGCCGGTGCAGTGTTAATTGCAAAGCTGTCGATGGGAGCACTGGCATGGGGTGATGTGTGGTTCGGAGGAATGACCAGAAATCCGTGGGATACCACACAAGGTTCGAGCGGTTCATCCGCAGGCTCCGCTTCCGCGGTTTCTGCGGGACTGCTTCCATTTGCTGTCGGAACGGAAACGTGGGGCTCAATAGTTTCTCCCTCAACCGTCTGCGGTGTAACCGGACTGCGTCCGAGCTACGGCAGAGTGAGCCGTTACGGTGCAATGGCTTTAAGCTGGTCTATGGATAAGATCGGCCCAATCTGCAGAAATGCGGAAGACTGCGCAATTGTCTTCAATTCCATTTACGGCTTTGATGAGAATGATCAGACAGTCTACAATGCCGGTTTTAATTATAATCCTCAGATTGATTTTAAAAAGATTAGAATCGGCTACTTGAAAAACGATCTGGAAAAAGATTCTGCATTCAAAAAACAGGATTCTCTTGTCCTCTCGATTTTTAAAAAACTGGGAGCTGAATTGATTCCTATTGAACTGCCTAAAATTGATGTTAATTCTTTAGCTTTCATTCTAAATGCAGAAGCTGCTGCGGCATTTGATGAATTAACCAGGAGCAGCAGAGACGATCTTCTTGTAAGACAGATTAAAGATGCCTGGCCCAATGTTTTCCGATCTTCCCGCTTTATCCCTGCAGTTGAATATATTAATGCCAACCGTGTACGTTTCCAATTGATCCAGGAAATGGCTGAGCTGATGAAAAAAGTTGATTTGTACATTGCTCCTTCATGGGAAGGAAACAACCTGCTGCTGACAAATCTTACCGGACATCCGTGCGTAGTTTTTCCAACAGGTTTTTCAGAAAAGGGAACACCAACAAGCATCACTTTAATAGGGAACCTATTTGATGAGGGTAAAGTATGTGCCGTTGCGAAAGTTTTCCAGGATGCAACCGATTTTCATCTGAAACACCCGAAATTATTCACCGAAAAATGAATTAAAAAAAATGAAGCTGATCAAACTGATTCTTAAAATATCCGTTATTATATTAATTACTGCCGCATTCTTCCGGCAGATGAGTTTAGGGGTTTGCCCTATTCCATAGACTTTTAGGAAAGTTTAAATCATCGAGAGGAATTAAACGGGATTCGGAATATTCTGAAATTTTTGTATATGGTACATACAGAACAGTTATTGTTATTTCTTCTCTCCCACTTGAAGGGATAAATTTTGAAGAATATTGGCAAATAAAACCATTTATAAATTCCCATAAAAACTGCGGTCCCTTGTAAAGAATTCCGGGATTTTCAATTGTCCAAAGGGAATCTGAATCTAGTGCATTTATATTGGCATAATCAGCCCCTCCATAAATACTTGAAAGAAAATTCTTAACAGCAGACATCTTTTGGGAAAAAGAATCAACTTCCTGTACAGAATATGAAGCTTCAGCCAGGCTGTCATTCCTAAATGTGTAATCAATCCTTGCGGGTAATCCGGCAATCTCTCCTCTGAAGGATAAAACTGAAAAACCAAGTCCTTTTGATTGCTGCAAGTACTCGGCATTTTCCTTATTTCTAACTTCGGATAGCGAAACTCCCCATTTTATGCTTCTGAAATTCGTTATTGAATCTTGATCCTTCTGAGGAAGCAATAATGATTGACAAAATAAAAGCAGAAGAAATAATTTCTTGCACATATGTTAATTGGTATTTCACTCGCCGGTTACATAAGGAAAATTGTTTATCTCTTCGGGTAAAAAAGCGTATGGACGCAGTCTTGTATCAAGGCCATATGCCATACTGCTGTATATAAGCTGGTTGGCTCCGAATAAAAATGATTTTGCATTGTAGCCCAGCACCTGAAGATAAGCAGTTACAGCGGCACTCAGCTGCCCGTTATAATCATAAATAAGAATCTCTTTGTCGGGGGGCATGGTCTGTAAATCTTTAACACTTTTTAGATGCTCAGATTCCAGATAAAATACTGTGTTAGGCGGATGTCCTTCTTCATAAAGAACAGATTTTCCGTAACAAACCAGATAGATTGAATTTCCGACTGCAGTTTCCTCGATATCGTCTACCCAGTCTATAAAACCTCTTGCAATAAAAGACGCAATTCTTTGTTTTGCCAATTCTTGAATACCGCCGCTGCTTCCCTCAAAAACAGAAGGGAGATCTTTAAATTGATTTTTAGGATAGTCTTCAGTTGTGTAAAAATTAAGGTTGGGAGAATCTTTAATTTTCTGCAGCCATACTTGAGAAAAATCCATGTTCCAGTATGCCATGCCGAACTTCATAGTGTAAACATTATTAAAACCGTAAAGCCTTAATAAACATGTGTAGTAAGCAGATGATTGTCCGTCCTGGCTTACCAGTACAATCTTCTGATATGAAGCTGCATTACCGGTCAAAATAAAATTAAGCAGCTCAGTATTGTTTACATTTACTGCTCCCTGGATGTGTCCATTTACAAATTCCCCGTTTGTCCCCACATCGATTATCAAATAATTTTGAAGATTAGCATATACTTCTGCTGCATCTATGAGAGAAGGCACTTCCGGCGTGTTAATATAATCCCCCTGCTCTTCGAGGTATTTTAAAAATTCAACGCCGCTGCTAAGCTCGATATCGGAAGGTACATTTATATCGTCCTTAAGGCAGCCTGAAAAAACAGCCAGAGCTAAGATGACGGAGAAATTTTTTTTCATTGCTGAATCTAATTTGCTTTAATTTTACTTTTTGCCATACCTATAAATAAACCGATAACATCATCACCAAATACATTCCATACTACCGATCCCCCTCCCTGGATAAAAGTATTATTAATAATCTGCTGATTTCCCTTTGAGTTATAATATTTCAAATACGCTTTATCGAACGAATAAATTTCCATATATGTCCTGTCCAGATATGCTGAAGAAAGATAAAGATCCGGTATAACGGAGGTCCTGACTGCCATAGGTCCCGACGGATTTGATTCCGGAGGTTCCGTTATCGAGAAAAACCGATCGGCAGCATCAACCGTGTCGCCGGATCCGGGCGCGTAAATAAGCCATTTCGCACCATAGACTTCCCCTTCCAAAGGAGTAACGGAAGTTTGGATATAGTCGGTTTCTATAACTGCATTGGATATTGCAGCCCTTTTCGGAATAATAGTTTCGGCATAAACTGATTTACCTTCCACATTTCCGAATAATTCATAAACATCTCCCGGTTGAACTTCCAGGGAATCGGAAGGCAAATAAAGTCCTGCAGAATGATAATGCAGCGGGACTATTTTCACATAATTTATTCTGAGATATGAAAGTGCATTTAAAATTTGTGCTTTGTTTATATCGTAAGGTTCACCGATAGGCAGTGTCCTTGTAAAAGTTACCCCGGGGAATATTGATCCAGCGGTTATTTCGGAAGACACAACAATTTTTTCCTTGTATTCAATTTTTGTTTCCACAACATCAACATTTTCACATCCGGATAAAAAATAAAAAATAATTGCCAAAAAAATTAATCGGACAGGTTTCATTTAAAATTTTACCTCAATTCCTAAAGAAGGAATAAACGGGAATAAAGTAATTTGATTCAGCACAACATTTCCGGAGCTTCCGGGATCTCCGGAATAACTGGTATAATAAGAGAATGGGTTCTGCCTGTTATACAGGTTATAGATATTCAGAAAAGCCCTAAAGGGTAAATTCAGAAACTCAAATTTATATGAAACACTAAGATCAAGCTTATGGAAAGCGGGGAGACGGTATTCATTTCTTCCGGTATAATCGATGCGTAATAACGATTGGTTATTCTGCCCGATATCAGGGAACCGGTATTGTCCGGTTGGGACTGTAAATCCTTGTCCGGTTGCATAAGTCCAGAATGCTCCCAAACTCAACTGCTCAGTTACATTATAAGCGAGAACAATTGAAACATCATGCCTCCTGTCGTAGCGCGGGTAAAAAACTTTCCCGGCATTCAGATCCTCAAATTTTCTCTTTGTCCAGGAAAGAGTATATCCTATCCATCCGCTTAAATTACCTGCACGTTTATTCACGAAAAACTCCACGCCATAAGCTTCACCATTACCGGAAGTAAGGAATTCATCAACTGAAGCTCCGGGATGCAGAACGGGAGCATTTTGGAATTCGTAAAGATTTTCCATTTTCTTATAATAGCCTTCTACAGTAAGCTGATATTCTTTTTCATTAAAATATGAGTCAAACCCGAAAACATACTGCATTGCTTTTGAAGGTGCTACCTCTTCGGAAGAGGGGTACCAAAGATCAGTCGGAAGCGAAATATCATTTCTGATTATGAGATGTAGAAATTGATGAGCTATGGCAAAAGCAGCATTTAATTTAAAGTCATCGGTAAAAGAATAAGAAGCGGAAATTCTCGGTTCAAAGCTGAAATATTTCTTGGATTTAAAGTAATACAGCCTTC
>JBLNGL010000092.1:0-9451 GCA_050264735.1 Ignavibacteria bacterium
AAACAGCCTCCGCGTGAAAATCCTACTAATGCCTGTGCAATTGAACCGCAGATTCCTGCTATAATTAAAAGAATTATTAAATCTAAAAGTGTCATTTAAACTCCTAAATTTTAATTATTTAAAGAACAAATTATGCAGAGTTTTTATTGTTTTTAATGCGGAGAAACAATTTTTGCACGGAGCCGCCGTTACTTTTTGAATCCTTTTTTTGACGTGTTCATCATATATTATAAAAAATAAGGAAGTAAATATTATGAAATATACAGTTGAAGGAACTGATATAAATTTTGATCAGGAAGTTTTAAAATCCAATGTTCCCGTTCTGGTTGATTTTTGGGCTCCCTGGTGCGGCCCCTGCAGAATGGTTGCACCGATTTTGGATGAAATTGCCAGGGAATATCAGGGTAAATTAAAAGTTGTAAAGCTGAATACCGATGAGAACCAGATGGTTGCCATGAAATACGGCATTAGAAGCATTCCTACTTTGGGTATTTTTAAGGACGGTGAAGTGGTTGATGCGGTAGTAGGGGCAGCACCTAAGAAATACCTGGAAGAAAAAATCAAACCCCATGTATCCGTAAATTAATTTTTTCGGGGCAGGTACGCCTGCCCTTTAATATTTAATATTATTTAATATAAAACTTGCCTGTGGCTTCTGTTTCCCCGTTGACCTCTATATTCCAGTAGTAACGGCCCGGTTTCAATTTTTGAAGTATATCAACTTTTGTGTCTGTAAGCGTCCGCTTCCATATTTCTTCATTTTTATTATCCAATATTGTAAGCGTATATTCATTTAAACCGGGGAGCGAAGTCCATTCAAACTCAAGATGTTTTTTTACCGTATCTCCCATAAGAGGTGAAATAATTTTTATCTTTTTCCCAGGATCCCTATCGATTGTACTTTCAAGCTGTTTGTTTGAATTATAGCTGGCTAGATCCTTCGCGGCTGTCTGATTTTTCTTCTGCTGTTTGTCTTTATTCATTGAAGATAAAGAGTCGGAAGAAACTGCTGTATTTTCCGGGCTGGATTTGCGGAGGTTCTCATCAATAAATTGATCAACATCATCCGATGGGACGAGCAACATGTATAAACCTATACTTGCTCCGAAAAGAACCAGGATAAGAGCGGCATATTTTATTATGGGAATGAAATTTGTTTTGCGGTGTACAACTTTTTTCTCCGGCTCTTCATAATGTCTAGTAATTATTTCAACTTGCAGCGCTTTTATAGACGAGATATCAAGCTTCCAGGCGGTAGGCAGCTTATACTTTTTATTTGCAATTGGGGAAATGATTCTTAGAACAACATCCGATTCCGGAACAATAATTCTTAAATTCTGATCCTTCCCATCTTTTTGTATTCTGTTGAATACCAGGTAATACTGCTGAAACCCCGGCTCCTGCTTATCCCATACGGTTACATTTATATCGGTTTCCGGACGGAATATAGCTCTTATTGTTTCGTCGGACGAACTGTAATTAAAATCGGATTTAAAGATAGAGCTTTCAGGGTTCAGAACAGTGGAAATTTTCGCATCGTCGAATTCAAATTCTTCATCATATGTATCATTGAATTTATCCCTGCAGCTTGTGCATTCCTGTAGGTGATCTTCAAAAAATTTTTTTTCTTTTCTGCTTAATAAACCGTGAAAGTTTATATAAGTGGAAATTAATTCAAAAGATAAATGTTCAGCTTTACCGCTTAATATTTCTGTATATGTATCTAAAAATTTTCCTTCCATCTATCTTCTGGGCCTGCTTGTTATAAGGAAATTCTTTTCAGCCGTTTTCATCTAACGGTTCAATCTTTTTCTCGGGGAAAAAAGTATTATAGTTATATCCCAGCTCCTTTAAATAAGTTATAAATCTTGATTTTAATTTTTTTATAGTACCTTGATACGAATCGGTATTAATTCCTTCCTCGGTCAGATCTTCCATTGTTTCTTCATCTATAATCGAATTGAAAATTGCAAGCTCCTTCGGAGTCAGCTGCAATTTAAATTCATTAATTCTTTTAAAAACATCACGGACTTTAGCAGAGTTATTTACATGCTGATCATTATTCGTTTCATTGTCTGAGCTTTTTAGTTTCAGCATTTGATCAATCATTGTTCTGCACTGAACCTTAATTAGACCGATTATATATACTTCTTCATTCCTCGTGAGCTTAGGTAATTCAATTGTATTGATGAATAAGCTTACATGGTTCAGCAGGCTTTCGAAGCTGTTATATGCAATCGTCTGCAGCTCATCCTCGTACCTGTCATAAAATCTGCGGATGAAATTATATCCCCTGGAATCCTTGATAAAATACTCGCTGTATAGTTTAGTTGAAGTCATAAAAGATAATTGACTCTTGCCATAGCAAGCTAATAAATTTCTTTGAAAATAGAAAATAAAATAAATAAAATTCCGTGGAATAGAAATAATTGCATTCGTTTGTACATTAAAGAAATAAAGTCCCTGCCGGAATCACACATGAACAAAACCGAAATAGATATTTTAATTTTGTATTTTTAGAAGAAATCAGGTTATTAATTTATGGGACTGCACGAATATAAAAAGAAGAGGGATTTTAAAAAAACCTCCGAACCGGCCGGCGCCGGGAAAACAAAAGGGCGCGAATTGATTTTTGTCGTCCAGAAACATGATGCAACCAACCTTCATTACGATTTCCGGCTTGAACTTGAAGGCGTCTTAAAAAGCTGGGCAGTGCCTAAAGGACCTACTCTGAACCCGCAGGAGAAGCGGCTTGCCATGATGGTTGAGGATCATCCTTTTGACTATAAGGATTTTGAGGGAGTTATTCCGGAAGGTCAATACGGCGCAGGCAAAGTCATTGTTTGGGATAACGGGACCTACCATGCAAAGAATATCTTAGACAGAAGGGAAAATGAGAAGGTTCTGAAGCAGGGACTTGAAAAAGGAGATCTGAAATTTATTTTAAACGGCAAAAAATTAAAAGGTGAATTTGCGCTGGTCAAAATGAAAACAGCCCAAAAAAATTCATGGCTTCTTATAAAAAAGAAAGATGAATTTAGTACAGCTGAAGACATCCTTGAGGACTCGGCATCCGTCCTCACCGGGAATACTTTGGAAGAAGTAGACGCTGGCGGTGAAAAAAAAAAGCCCCTCTTATAAATAAACTTTCAAAAACAGATCTGAAAGAGGCAGTAAAAAAGAAAATGCCTCGCAATATAAAACCTATGTTCGCAACTTTAACCGATCCTTCCTGGCTAGAGCATACCGAAAAAGATAAATCATTTAAAAAAGATAATTGGATTTATGAAATTAAATGGGACGGCTACCGTGCAATTGCAGAGATTGAAGACGGAAAAATCAGCCTTTATTCGCGTAACGGGAACAGCTTCAATAAAAAATTTTCGGCAATAGCCGATTCACTTCAGAGAAATATCGGCTCTGATATAATACTGGATGGAGAAATTGTTATTCTTGATCCGGAAGGAAGAGCTAAGTTTCAGCTTATTCAGAACTACCAGCGCACCGGATACGGTAACCTGCTCTACTATGTTTTTGATATAATTTATCTCGATGGCTATGATTTAACCGCTGTACCGCTTCTTAAAAGAAAAGAGATTCTCAAAAAAATTCTTCCTGAAACCAATAATATAAGATATAACGATCATATTATAGGAGGTGGTTTGGATTTTTACAGGGCTGCCTTGGAAAAACAGCTTGAAGGTATTTTGGCTAAGGAGGTAAACAGCTGCTATTATATAGGGAAGAGAAGCAAAGAATGGCTTAAGATTAAGACAAAATTAAGACAGGAAGCTGTTGTGGGAGGATTTACTAAACCGAAAGGAAGCCGTGATAAATTCGGGGCTTTGGTTTTAGGGGTCTTCCGCGGCGAAGAGTTTTTGTACATAGGCCATGCCGGCGGAGGATTTACCCAGGATGATCTAGATTTCATTTATTCCAGATTAAAACCGCTGATTACAAAAAATTCGCCTTTTAAAAATCCTCCCAAAACCAATACTCCTGTAACATGGGTTCTGCCTAAATTAGTCTGCGAGGTTGAATTTTCAGAATGGACTGAAGAAGGTGCAATGAGGCAGCCGGTATTTTTAGGATTAAGAGAGGATAAGAATCCAAAAGAAGTTGTACGGGAAAATACCAGCGAAGAAATAGAGCTGAAAAATTTCGAAAGCGGATTAAAAAATGAGCTGGAGACAGACTTATATATTAATGCAAAGAAGGTTAAGGTATTGAACCTTGATAAAATCTTCTGGCCCGTGGAAGGTTATACCAAAGGCGATCTGATTGAATACTACAGGAAAATATCCAAATATATTCTGCCTTATTTGAAAGGGAGGCCGGAATCATTAAACAGGCATCCCAACGGGATTGATGAAAAAAGTTTTTACCAGAAAAATGTTGCCCAGCTTACTGCCGAATGGCTGGAAACTGCAGAGATATATTCCGAAACCAATAAAAAAAATGTAGAATATTTTATCTGCAGCGATGAAGCATCATTAATATATATGGCTAACCTAGGGTGTATTGAAATTAATCCCTGGTTTTCGCGCATTGGTTCGATTAATAATCCCGACTACGCGGTAATTGATTTGGATCCTGTAGATATTTCCTTTGATGAAGTTATAAGAACCGCAATGGTTGCCAAAGAAGTGCTGGACGCAGGCAAGATAAAATCTTTCTGTAAAACTTCCGGTGCAACCGGGCTGCATATCTATATCCCTTTAAAAGCTAAATATGATTATGAGATTGCCAGGAATTTCACTCATCTGATTTGCCGGATAATCAACAGCAGAATTCCTAAAATAACAAGCCTGGAAAGAAATCCGGATAAAAGAAAAGGGAAAGTTTATTTAGATTACCTTCAAAATAGGGCAGGACAAACGCTCGCAGCCCCTTACAGCCTCAGGCCTAGAAAAGGCGCACCGGTTTCAACTCCTTTAATGTGGGATGAAGTAAAGCCCGGGCTTTATCCTGAAAAATTTAATATTAAATCGATTCATAAAAGACTGGAAAAAACGGGGGACATTTTCAGCGGGGTATTGGTCGAAGAAATTAGTATTGAATCTTGTTTAAAAAATCTTGAAAATAAAAAATGATATAAAAAATTATTTTTAAAAAAAAATTTCTGGGGGTATCGGTTAAATTTACTTATTTAAATTCGCTTAAAATATGTAAATTATTAATGATTTATATTTGAACTTGAATGGAAAATTATTAATTTTTATGCATGATAATACATGGTGTTGATTTTTTGAATGTTTTTTCAGACGTTACGCATGACAATTTTAAATATGAATATAATTAACTTAAAACAGAGGTTGCTATAATTAGTTTTTACTCTACGTTCTAAGTTGTATAAAGTACGAGGGTCACTTCTTTATAGGTATTTCTAAGAGCAAGTTCTGTGTAGTTTATTTTACCTGAGAATTTTTAGTTAAATAATTGGAGAGAGTTATGATAAAAATTCTACTGTTATACATTTCTTTAAACCTACTAACCAATCCGCCATCTTAAAAGTTTCTATGTTTAATATTAACTTTCCTTGTTTTGTAAAAATAAAATGCGAAGGAGGTATTTTATGAGCAAAGCTCATGAGTATAAATTTCTTTATATGATCCTTGCAGGCCTAATGCTTTTTTTAAGCAGCTGTGTTGAGACTGAGGTTTCGAATATTGAGCCGAGTTTTGATTTCCACAGCCTTCTTAAAATTGCAAACATCGCTTCGGGTTCAAGTGTCACATCTGTAACGGTTATTAATAATTCTACTGGGGTAACTGAAGGAGAATTTCCAATAGCCGTAGGTACCGAAAATCCTGCTGAAGGGCAGGCATTTATGGATATCCAATCAGGCTCAAAAAGATTTATCCTGCATGGTACCGGTAGTGTAGACGGACAGCTTTTTATACAGACTCTGGATAGTGAAAGAAAATACAGAGTATATATTTTTAATTCGGATTCAGGGGAAACTAGTCTTTTAAAAAGTGATTTAAGATATACATGGCAGCAGAAGGGCACTGCCGAGGGTGACTCTTTATTTAAACCCGATTCCGCTTTTGTAGGATTATTGAATTTTCATACCGACGCCGCCGTTGCCTTCATTGAAGTTATGGGACCGGATACTACTGTTATTGATCTTCATTTAGCGCCCATAGAAAATGGAGATCACTCTACTTTTATGCTTGCTGCGCCGAACAACTTTACAATTAATTTGTATTCGCCTGATGAAGAGCTGATAACTACTTTAAGCTTAAGTGCTGCTGGAGCTGCGAGGTATTCTGCTGTTTTATACGGTGTACGGTCTGAGGTTGCTGCAAAAATATTTACAGATGATTAATAAAAGTTTAAAAATATAGGAGGATAAATATGAAACGAAAGATATTTACTGTTTTATCCATATTGTTAATTCTGACTTCAATGACTATGGGTCAAACAGGAAGAATTAGCGGAAAGGTGACCGATATACAAACGCAAGAACCATTGATCGGAGCCAACGTATTAATAATTGGTTCCAATATGGGTGCAGCAACGGATGTAAACGGCATCTATACAATTCTTAATGTGCCTGTAGGTGAATATAACCTTAAAGCTTCGTATATAGGTTATCAGGAAGTTACTATCCAGAAAATCAGAATTACTTCCGGACTTACAGAGGAGATTAATTTCAATCTGCCTTCCGAATCGATTGCCACCGAAGAGGTAATTATTGTAGCCGAAAAACCTTTAATCGAAAAGAGTGCAACAAACGCCATCAGAATTATTTCTTCCGATGATGTTGCGAATTTACCTACTCGTAATTTAAATGAAATTGTCGCGCTTCAGCCCGGCGTTGTAAGACAAAATGAACAGACATTTATCCGCGGCAGCAGAGCAGACGAAACCGGCTATATTATAGAAGGTGCCGATGTTAAAAATATTCTCAGCAGAGAAGGCGGCGCGATGGTAACTGTTACTCCCGATGCTCTCCACGAAGTGCTGGTTCAAGCAGGAGGATACACTGCGGAATACGGGAATGCAAATGCAGGAATTATTCAGTCGGACTTTAAAACGGGAACCGATCTGTACCACTTCTCCCTTAGGGCAGAAACTGATAATTTCGGAAACGCAAATTCGCCGGATAAAATTCTGGGAACCTACTCATACGGATATTCCGATTATGTCATTACGGCAAGCGGACCGTTATTTTCGAATAAACTGAAACTTTTCTTATCCGGTGAGAATTTCTTTACCCGCGACTACGATCCGATGTTCTATTCGGGCAATCCTGCTGCTTTTTCGGACGGGGCATTATTGGACACTACAAAAGTTTATGATTCCGGCTTATACGGCGGCAGCACCAGCGATTATCAATATTTGAAGTGGGACGGAGGATCTGTTCCCGGCCGTATGCTGGAGCGCTTTACATTTAACGGTACTGCCCTCCTGGATTTAAAACCTTTAATGATTAAATTCTCAAGTGCCTTTTCCGTGTCCCAAAAAAGAGCTAATGATAATGATTTCGTATATGTAAATAATGATATACCTGATATTCTCGATATATCTAATCTCTATAATCTCGGAAGACTGCCGATCCAGGATTTAAGCAGCTTATTATTAAATCTTAAAGGCACCTACTTCCTTTTGGATAATACTTTTATTGAAGCAAATGTAAATTTCCTGGACAGCCGTCAGAAAATTTATGATCCTTATTATGAGGACGATTATCTTGCTTACAATGACAGCTTGAAAGGATCTCAATTCGGCTGGGTTTATGATGATTATACTACTCCGCCAAACGCATACGATTTTTACGGATTCCCGTTTGCCCGTCCTGGTGATCTTACGACTAACTACACAAAAGATTACCGCACGTATTTAGGCGGTTCTCTTGCCCTTACAAGTCAGATCGAGAACCATGCTTTAAAAGCCGGCGGTTCCTATCAAAGATGGACAATAAGAAGATACCAGGTTATCGGTGCAACTTCAATGCTTAATTTGATAAGACAAAATCCTGATCTATCCAGGAACCCCGATTCTTTGCAGTACTTATTCCAGAATCAGGGATTTACGTTGTTTAACAACTATGGCTATGATTTATTGGGTAATTCCATTGATTCCGGGCCGTATGAACCTAAAAATCCGGTACTGGCATCAGCATATATTGAAGATAAACTGGAATTAAACGATATAATTATTAATGCCGGTTTAAGATTTGATTATATTGACATGGACAGCTGGTCATGGATAAATCCTCAGCTGCCTACAGTGGATGATGATACTCATTTAACTAACGACTTGGTTAAGACCAGTACATACAGTTATGTTTCACCAAGATTAGGTTTTTCATTCCCGGTTACCGACCGAACCGTATTTCATCTTCAATACGGAAAATTTGTTCAATCTCCGAGTCTGGATGTAGCTTACAGAGGAATTTACCAGGCTACTACCCAGGTTACTGGAAGAAACCTGTACACCAACCCGATAGCGTATGGACTGGAACCTATTAGAACCACACAATATGAAATTGGTTTCACTCAGCAGTTCACAGATTTCGCGGCTTTCGATTTGACTGCTTTTTATAAAGATATTAAAAATCAGATTCAGTACGGAGTTATTAAAACATTGCCTGGTGCTCAGAAAAGCCAGTATTCTGCATTTATTAACCAGGATTTCTCAACTACAAGAGGTTTTGAACTGAGTTTAAGGATCAGAAGAGTTGCAAGAATAAGAGCAGAGTTAAACTATACGCTTTCAGATTCAAAAGGAACAAACTCATTCTGGAATAGTTCTATAGGATCAGTTGAGATAAATAATACTACACCTACAGTCCTACTGCCGCTTCAATACGACCAGACTCACAGAGGTTCAATATTATTGGATTATAGATTTGAAAAAGGGGATGGAGGTCCGATTCTGGAACAATTAGGTGTCGATCTTCTGTTTACATTTAACAGCGGACATCCGTTTACTTTAGCTCAGGGTGTTGATGCTACCGGCTTGGGACAGCAGTCGGCTTATTCAGGCGGTCTCATCAATATATTGGATACAAGAGGCAGAAGAACTACCGGTCCGGTAAACGAATCGAGAACTCCCTGGAATTCTAATTTGGATCTTCGTATCGATAAAACAGTTAGCATTTCTGTATTGGATGTTAATTTCTATGTTTATGTACAAAACCTGCTGAATACAAAAAATGTCATCAATGTTTATGATAGAACCGGAAACGGCTATGATGATGGGTTCTTGAATTCACAGGCTGCTGCCGGTTATTCTCAGAGGTTTAAAGATTTATACAGAGCAATAAATCTTGAAAACAGGCAGGCTGCATTATCAATTATGACTGTGGATATGTGGTCAGTTCCAAGGCAGCTCCGTGCAGGTGTCTTGATTAATTTTTAATATGAACAAGTTTACCTCATGAAAAATAAAAAATTGCGGAGGTTTTTTTATATGAGAAAATTCAATTATTTAAGTCTAA
>JBLNGL010000093.1:0-2570 GCA_050264735.1 Ignavibacteria bacterium
TTTCTTTTTTGTGGATGATTTCTTCCTTATTGCTAAAGTAGTTTCTGTTTCCGGAAAAGAAGGATTTCTGAAAATTCTTTCTTATTCCGATTTCCCTGAGCGTTTTGTTAAGCTCAAGAAAATATTTATCGATTTCTTCGGAGAAAAAAAAATATTTCTTGTCGACAAAGTTAAAAGCCATTCCCGCAGAAGGGGTATTCTTTTAAAGTTTAAAGGCTTCGATACTGAAAAAGATGCTCAGGCTCTGATAGGAAAAGATATTTTTGTTGATAAAACTAACCTTGTTAAATTACCTGAAGGTTATTTTTTTATTCACGATCTTATTGGATGCGAAGTATACAGGAATGATGAGAAATTTGGAGTAATAAAAGATGTTCTTATTTATCCTGCAAATGATGTTTACCTTATCCAAGAAACGGGAGGCAGTGAAATTTTAATCCCGGCTGTAAAAGATTATGTTGAAAGTTTTGATCCGGAAAAAAAGATTTTGATATTGAAGCCGGGAAGCGGAATTTACGAAGATGAGGATTGATATAATTACGGCTGTCCCTGATCTCTTTTCTAGTCCTCTGAAATGCAGTATTCTGAAAAGAGCCGGAGATAAAGGCAAAGTCGCTTATCATGTCCACAACCTTAGAGATTATGCTTTTAACAAGCATAAACAGATAGACGATAAGCCTTTCGGCGGAGGACCCGGAATGGTTCTTAAACCTGAGCCGTTCTTTGAATGTATTGAAGCTTTGCTGAGCAAACGAGAATATGATCATATAATCTTTACTACTCCTAAAGGAAAGATTTTCGATCAAAAAATCGCAAACAAGTTCTCTCTTGCAAAGAATATTATAATTGCTGCAGGCCATTATAAAGGAATTGACGAAAGAGTTAAAAAAAAGTTTGCTACCGATGAAATATCACTCGGGAAGTTTGTTGTAACCGGCGGAGAAATTCCGGCATTATTAATAATTGATGCAGTTGTAAGATTAATTCCCGGAGTGCTTAATAACAGCGAGTCGGCTTTGAACGATTCTTTCCAGGACGGTGATGTTGTTGAACCTCCATATTATACAAGGCCGGCGGAATACAGAAGAATGGAAGTCCCGGAAGTTTTATTATCCGGAAATGAAAAAGAAATTAAAGCCTGGAAAGAAAAGCAGTCAAAAATTTTAACCGGAAAGTGGAAGAAAATTAATTCCCCTCTTCATAGAAAATATTAAAATAGAGTTTTTAGAAAAGTTTCATAATTATGTGGAGTAAGAAATGGTTGATATAAATAATATACTTCCCGATCAGAAAAGATCGGATTTGCCGCAGTTTAGTCCGGGTGACCATATCCGGGTGCATGTAAGAGTAATTGAAGGAGATAAAGAAAGAATCCAGCCCTTTGAAGGTGACGTAATCAGCATAAGAGGTGCAGGTTTAAATAAAACATTTACGGTTAGGAAGATTTCAAGCGGAGTAGGTGTTGAAAGAATATTCCCTCTGAATTCCCCGAAGATTGCTAAAGTCGATCTGGTAAAACAGGGGAATGTAAGAAGGGCAAAGCTGTACTATCTTAGGAATCTCTCCGGTAAAGCCGCTAGAATAAAATCTAAAAGCTGATCATTAAAATTAATTAATTTCTTTAGGACGTGCCGGCCACGTCCTTACTTTTTTAAAGTAAGAGCATGAATGTCTTTTTCCCTCAGAATTTATTTACCCGCTTAATTTATAATTCTCTTCCTGATGATATTAAAAAAGATGTTCTCTTTAGACCTTCTTCAATGATTACAAAAGAAATAATTGACAGGAACGATTCGGCTGCATTAATCCCGGTTATGGATTTAATTAAAAATAAAGATCTGTTTATTTCACGTTCATTCGGAATTTCATTTGAAGGTTCCCTGAATCCATCGTATATATACTTCGGCAGGTCAGATTCCGGAGATTTAACGGAGGAAAAGGAATTTAAAGAAATAAATCTTCTCGGGGATGTTTCTTCGACCGAAATTATTCTCTCGAAAATTCTGTTCGAGGAATTGTACGATTCGTCCGTTTCCATTAATCTGCTGGCTGAAGAAAAAAATATTGAAGGTAAAAACCTGATTATTACCGGGGATAAAAATTTTAGCGGTGATAGAATTTTTTCGGGTATCAGCTTCTCCGAAGAAATTATAGAAATACTTTCTTTTCCTTTTGTCTGCTTTATTCTGGCTTCAAATGAAGAAACTATTATCCAAAAAATTAATGAAAGGCTAAAAGGAATCAGCAGCCTTATTTATAACAAAGCTGAAAAGGGAGATTTACCAGGCACTTACAGCGAAAAGGTTAAGGGATATATGCGCCAGAATATTTCTTCTTTAATTATGGATTTGGATTCCAACGATTGCGACGGAATAGATCAATTGCTCCAGCTTCCGTATCTGCACGGAATGATTGAAAATATAATTGACCTGAAATTTACTTGAATCCTCCTTCATCTATATTTTTTTACGTTAATTTTTCGGTGTTTTGCTCACACCTTCTTCTTACTTAAAAGCTACTTAAGGAAACATTTGTTATATTTTAAAATAAATACATAGTTTAATTTTTTA
>JBLNGL010000094.1:0-7424 GCA_050264735.1 Ignavibacteria bacterium
ATCCTGAAATCTGTATAAGCATTCATAATAATGCTGTCCCGGAAGGAGTTAATCCGCTTAAATTTAACGGGAGCTCGGTTTATTATTATTATTCACAGGCGCTTCCGCTCGCAAAATTAATACACCGAAATTTTGTTGAGGATTTGGGGCTTAATGATTTGGGACTATATTGGGATAATCTTTACATGTGCCGGATACATGAGTCAATATCGCTTCTGGTTGAACCGGCTTTCATGATAGTCCCCGACCAGGAGAAAAAATTAAAAACCGAAGAGTTTCAATCGAAAATAGCGAAAGCTGTTTTTAATGCATTACAAACTTTTTATGAGGAATACAGCCAATGAAAATGTTTGGCGGTCCCGCATCGATTAATATTAAAGTAACCCTTCTTTTAGTGGCAATATTTATTGCCGGCACAACTCTGTTCTATACGCAAAACCTGGTGCAGCAGCTTCAGAAAAAAGAAAGGGAAATTGTTCAGCTTTATGCCAAAGGAATAGAATACATTGCTAATTCATCCGACAGTGAAGCTGATCTTACATTCTTGTTTGAAAATATTATCAAGCCGATTGATTTCCCTTTAATTATCACCGATGCCAACGACAGCCTCAACCAGGCTGCCAGAACGAATATCAGGAATATTATTGTCGATTCAACAAAAACTAAGAAAGAACTGCAGCTTTACTTTATTGAAAAAATAAAGGAAATGGATGAAACCCATAATCCTATTCTGGTTACATACCAGGATTCTATAATCCTCCAGAAAATTCACTATGGGGATTCGGAATTAATCAGCAGACTAAAATTTTATCCTTATTTCCAGATCATGATAGCAGCATTGTTTATTATTCTTGGTTATGTCGGCTTTAGCAATATTAAAAGAAGCGAACAAAGCAATATTTGGGTGGGAATGGCTAAGGAAACCGCGCATCAATTCGGAACTCCGATTTCCAGCTTAATGGGATGGATTGAAGTTTTAAAGCTTCATTACAATGATCCCGATAAAGTTTTAGATATTTCAGATGAAATGTCCGGCGATGTCGAAAAATTGAATAAAATAACTTACCGCTTTTCAAAAATTGGTGCCGCTCCTGAGCTTAAACCAAGCATCGTTTTTGACGAAGTTAAAAAAGTTGCGGAATATTTTGAAAGAAGACTTCCCCAGCTCGGTAAAAGCGTACGGCTTTCTATAGAAGGAGATAAAAATGTCTGTGCCGAGTTGAATCCCGAATTGTTCGAATGGGTAATTGAAAACTTAGTTAAGAATGCTCTCGATGCAATTGATAATAAAGAAGGGAAAATAAATTTAGTTGTTAGAGATTACCGGGGTTCGGTGGAAATTGAGGTAAGTGATAACGGGAAAGGAATCGATCTTAAAAGAAGAAAAGATGTGTTTCGTCCCGGGTACAGTACCAAAAGAAGGGGTTGGGGATTAGGATTAAGTCTTTCAAAAAGGATAATCGAAATATATCATAATGGAAAGATTTTTGTAAAGAACTCTGTTTTGGGTCAGGGAACTACGTTTAAAATTATTTTAAAAAAATATTAGCTCATTCTTAGCATACGTTCTATCGGTCTCAGGGCTCTGCGCAATAATTCATCACTCATCCGGATCCGGGGTTCTCTGTTTTTCATACAAAGATATAACTTTTCTTTTGTGTTCAGTCGCATGTATGGGCATTCGTTGCAGCTGCAGTTCTTTTCCGGCGGAGCGGGTATAAAATTTTTTTGAGGTGCCAGTTTTTTCATCTGGTGTAAAATTCCGGATTCAGTTACTACTATATAGCTTTGCGCTGAATCTTCGCGCACAAAATTCAGCAGCTTGCTTGTAGAACCTATAAAATCGGCTCTGTTTAATATTACATCTTCGCATTCAGGGTGAGCGATTATCCTGGCTTCAGGATATTCGGTTTTCAAATCAATAATTTTTCTTTCGCTGAAAGTTTCATGAACTATACACGAGCCATTCCAAAGCAGCATCTTTCTGCCGGTTTTTTTTATTAAGTATTTGCCTAAATTAATATCCGGAGCAAAAAGGATCGGCTGTTCTTCAGGGATCTGATTAATTATTTTCTCGGCATTGCTTGAAGTGCAGATAATATCGCTTAAAGCTTTAACTTCAGCCGTACAATTAATATATGTAATTGCGATATGTTCAGGGTGTAATTCTCTGAATTCTTTAAATAGGGGAGCCGGACAACTATCGGCTAATGAGCAGCCTGCGTCCAGATCGGGAAGCAGCACTAATTTTTTCGGATTAAGAATTTTTGCCGTCTCCGCCATAAAATGAACACCGGCAAATACTATTACTTCAGCTTCAGTTGATTTAGCTTTTCTGGCTAATTCCAGGCTGTCTCCAACGAAATCAGCCATATCCTGTATTTCTGATTCCTGATAATAATGAGCTAGAATAACAGCATTTAGTTCTTTCTTTAATTTCAAAGTCTCCGTGTCTAAATTGATTTTATTATCTATTTCAAACTCTGTCATAACTCCTGATAAAAATTAAATTTATTTATTATTAAAATATAAGTAGAGGCCCTGTTATTTTTTAGGCTTTTTATCACTAATTAATGATTTTTTGCTTTAAAAAACTCTAAAAATCCCATTCTTAAATACCGGTAAGAAAATCTTCGGCAAATGTAAGAATTACTTTACTAAATGCGTCAAGGAAATAATCGTTATTAAATTGAATAATTTTACTAAATCTTTAGGTGGCATGTTAGTTGAAACTGCTAAGGCAAGGTAAAAGTTGATTTTCGTTTTAAGCATAGCACCCCTCCACAAAATGACACTCAAAACTGTCGGACTTTATGCCCTCGAAGTCCGGCAGTTTTTCCCCTTTTAAAGGGTACCTTTTCAAAAAAAAATTCATCACTTCATTATTGGTTAGTGATAAGAAAATTTTTGGTTTTATTTAAAGCCGTTAAAATTTGTGCTTTCTCTGCATCTGCATCAAGAATTAGAGATCCGATATCAGATAAAAGAACGAATTTAATCTTCCCTCCGATAATCTTCTTATCAGACTTCATTAAATAGACCAAATTTTCGTTATTAAAAGCCCCAATTTTTGATGATAATTTTATTTTTGATAAAAAGCTTAGGAATTCTTTCAGTTTGAGGCTATCTAAAATTCCTAAGATATTTGAAAGAAACAGAGCTGCAGCAATACCGGCTATAACAGCTTCTCCATCTTTAACTTTAAATTTCAAATCGCTTTCCATTGCGTGTGCAAATGTATGTCCGAAGTTTAGGATTCTTCTCAAGCCTGATTCCTTTTCATCACAGGAAACTACTTCTGCCTTAATAGAAACGCAATTATAGATAATCTTTTCAACTATTTCTTTTTGAATTGAATAAATTGAACTCAGGTTATTCTTAACATATTCATAAAAATTTTTATCGGATATAAAAGCATATTTAATAATTTCTCCGAGCCCGGATGTTTTTTCAGCTTTCGGCAGAGTGGCGAAAAAATCAGTATCAATTAAAACAAACCGGGGCTGGTAAAATGTTCCAATCATGTTTTTTCTATTATAAAAATTTATTCCTGTTTTTCCTCCCACCGAACTATCTACCGCACCAAGAATAGGAGGAGGGAGGTGGACCAATTGGACTCCGCCCATAAAAATAGAAGCTGCAAAACCGGCTAAATCTCCGGTAACGCCGCCGCCTGCCGCAATAATTAGAGTGTCTCTTCCGAAATTGTTATCTATAAGCCTGGAATAGATTTTACCTAATTGAGATTGAGCCTTGTATTTCTCTCCGGAGGGAAGAATAAAATAATCCGTTCTGAATTCTCTGCCGAGAATAATTTTTATTTCAGCTAAGTAATGTTTAGCAGCATTACCGTCAACAATAACAAAAATATTTTTATAAAGATTCTGGTTCTTTATTTCTTTTATAAGAAATTCAAGATTATTGCTGCCAATGAAGATGGAATAATTCCGTTCAGGAAGCTGTACAACTGCTTTTTTCAAAATGGGTGTTCCGGTTTTTTTAATTTATAAATTAACTTGGAAATTTCATCTACAGTCTGACCCACGGTCGAATTATCGGTATTAATAATAATATCAGCTTGTTCATAAAATTTTATCCGCTCGACATAGAGCTGATGGATTTTTTCCTTCAATAATTCGCTGGAAATTTTCTGATCACCCTGATTCAGCAGAGGTCTGTCCTTTTTAAAAGCGACTCTTTTAAATATTTCTTCCGGGGAGACTTTAAGAAATACAATATCACCTGAATATTTTAAAATTTTCAGGTTTGAAGGGTTAGCAATTGTACCCCCGCCCAAAGCAATAATTAAGTTTTCTCCTTTTGAGAGTTCAGTTAAAACTTCTCTTTCTGTTTCCCTGAAAAATTTCTCTCCTTGATCTTCAAAAATTTGTTTTATTTTTTTTCCAATTTTTGCCTCAATAACCTTGTCGAGATCGTAATAATCCCATCCCAAAGTGTTTGCAAGAATAGGACCTATAGTGCTTTTCCCTGCTCCCATAAAACCGGTAAGATAAATTATATTTTTTTTATTGTTCACAATGAATTATATAATTGAATTATAAAATTAAAAATGAAATGCCGCTCCTAAAATAAAAGTAACGCCGTCAAGATTTATTTTGGAATCAAAAGAAGACTGCGGCAGATTTATTTCTCTCCCGTTATATACGGTCTCATTTTTTGTATAAGCACTTTTTACGGTGAATTGAGGATCGCGGAACTTCATTTCAGTCCTTATCGAAAAATTTTGCAAAACCAGATAATCCATTGAAATTATAACATGAATTCCGAAAGCTGTTTTTCTGCTGACATTCTTTACCTCGATATCGCCGAATTTTCTTACCTGATCCCCAAAATAATATCCGGCTCCGCCACCGATTAAAAATTTAAAAAACTCTGTAGAAAACGGCAGCTGATAATAAAGAGATAATTCAAGCGGTATAAGTCTGAAGCCGTCCTCAACTGTTATCTGGAATGTATTTCCCCTAAAAAGCACAGTTAAATTCTGCCCGAATTCTGTTTTTTTAATATATTCAATATTAAATCCGAGAAGCAGCGGATCAGTCAATCTGTAGCGGAAATCTAAACCGGGATTAAAAATATCCTCAAGCGGGAAAGAATTATTCCTCAAGATTAAATCGGATGAGTTAGGATTTAAGTAAACCTTAGCGGAAGTTGTATAAACTGCACTCAATCCTATGCTGAAATTCTTCCCGTTATACTGGGGATAAGCCGAAAAAGCAGAAAAAAATATTGCAATGCAAAAAACTCTAATTTTACTCATAAACTCAAAATCAAAACTGCTGAATTTATATTCTAAATATATTTTTAAAATTTAAAACCCCCAATTATGTTTGGGGGTTTTGTACAAAAAATAATAAAAAATCAGCTATAGGCCATAGTATATATGCCGGTCATCAATTATTTGTGCTTCCTTTTTCAGATTGCTCAACCACAAAGAGAAATATGCGTTCTTCTTTTCTGCTAGAATATTATCTCTGATAGATGCCCTCTTTAGCTCATATGCAGAAGAATCAAATTTTGATCTTTCCAATAGTTTCAGCAGGTAATATCCCCGCTGACCTTTTACGGGATCAGAAATTTTATCGGGCTTTATTTTTAAAGAGGTTTCTATAAATGCAAAATCTTTTCCCACGGTTGGTACAAAAGAATTTGCCGTAAAATTACCGGTTGTGTTAACTATAACCTTCGGATTTAGATCTTTAGCTTTTTTAATATCTCCACTGATTTTTTTCTTAAGCTCCGCTGCAACTTCCCGGGCTTTCTCCAATTTTTTCTCCTTTAGAACAGCAGGTTTTATCGTATTCTTTACATCTTCAAAAGGTTTTATATGCTCCTTTTCTATATTGGAAATTTTTACAACCGCATAACCGTTGGTGAATTTATATACCTCACTAACGGAATTGAGATCATTTTCAAAGGTAAAATCTACTAGCCTTTTATTGTTTCCGAGGCCTGGAATTACATAGCTATCTTTATTAAAAGGAGCGGTTTCCTGGACTTTATAATTCATTAATTTACTTTCACTCTCAAAGCTGTTTTTGTCGGCAAGATATGAAAAATCCTGTGCAGAATTGTATTGAGCTTCGATTGTTGAGGCAGAAGGTTTAACCGGATTAACTATTCTTTCTACAACATACTTATTGTTTGATCTTCCGGT
Source organism: Ignavibacteria bacterium (assembly GCA_050264735.1). Classification (GTDB taxonomy): domain Bacteria; phylum Bacteroidota; class Ignavibacteria; order Ignavibacteriales; family Ignavibacteriaceae; genus DATKLQ01. The sequence goes on from JBLNGL010000094.1 coordinate 6,179, forward strand.
TACTTTAATTATATGATAACCGAAAGATGTTTTTACCGGTTTCTGTACTTCTCCAATCTTTCCATTGAAAGCTGCCTGCTCAAATTCCTTTACCATTTTTCCTTTGCCGAACCATCCCAGGTTACCGCCTCGCGAGGCATTGCTTTTGTCCTCCGAGTATTCTTTAGCAGCTTTAGAAAAATCTTCTCCCGCTTTAAGCTGGTTATAAATTTTTGTTGCCTCTGCTAGATTTTTTTCATCAGATCCGAACTGGTTTATCAATATATGAGAAGCTTTGGCTGCCTGATCCTTGGATTGGATAATATCCGCAACGTGGAATAAAATGTAGCCTTCATTACCCGCTACAGGGCCTACTAAATTGCCTTTTGATGAATTATAGAGAAGATCTGCTGCCGCAGGAGCCGCTGCAGCCAAACTAAATGTGTCTAATGAATATGGGACTGCAGAATAAATATCGACCAGCTCTTTAAAGCTTAGAGTGTCATTTTTAAATTTTCCCGCAACATTTTCCAGAGTTTTTTCAATATTTATAGAATCATCTGCAGAAGATTTATTAGAAAACAATACGTACTTCAATTTTCTCATTTCTGGTACTTTATACTGATCCGAATTTTTATTGTAATAGTCTTTCATTTCTGCTTCAGTAACTTTAAAAGATGTATCCGGGAACTGCTCTAAAGAAATTAAAGCATATTCTACATTCACATTAATATTCTGATTTATGAAAGATCTGAGAATTTCATCTTCACCTATATTCAATGTGGCTAAAAGCATGCTCTGGAGTTTTTCACCTTGCTTTGATTGACGCACTAAATCCTCTGCGTTAACCAGCGCAGCTTTGTTCTGGGGATCGAAAATAGCTTGTTCATAAAGCTGCCGGTTGAATCTTCCCATGGAATCAATAAAATTCTGCTTTAAAAACTCGGGAGGATTATCGCTTAGAATAATTTGTGTTATTTCAGAATCGGAAACTGAAATACCGAATTTTTCCATCTGTTCCTCAAGCAAAGTCTGCGTTACCATCGCATCCCATACTTGTTCCCTCACCTGATCCATATTTTCTTCGTCGATATCTTTACCGGTTTGCGCTTTTTGGTTTTCCCTCTGGCGGTCAACTGCTTCATTAAATTCCTGGTAAGTAATCTCCTTCCCGTTTATTTTGCCAATAACGTTGCTTCTTCCGCCGCCAAGGGCCTCCAGAACATTTGAGTCCGAAATAACCATAAATAGAACAAATAGTGCACCT
>JBLNGL010000095.1:0-2617 GCA_050264735.1 Ignavibacteria bacterium
GGAAACAGGCGGAAATAGAATGTCTTTGAATATTAAAAACTATCTCGGATTTCGAATTTCGAATTTCGAATTTCGAAAAAATTAAGAAATCGTTTAATTATTTCGCCGATAAATTGCCGACACTTTATCGGAAAACTTGTCGGACAAATTATCCGGCTGCATTTGTGAAATCAATTCACGTTTTGTTTTGATAATATTAATTGAACATTTCCGTATAGCTTTTGTATTCACGACTTAACCTCCCTGATCCAGTATAATCCTTGCAAAAACATCCATGCAAACCGTTAATTTATTTAAAGAATCCATTTGTCAATATATATGCACTAGAGCAAAACTATCCTAACACTTATAATCCCTCTACAATAATAAATTTTCAGATCCGAAAGAAAGATTTGTCACTTTGAAGATTTACGACATGATAAGGAAGGAAGTAAAAACTTTAGTTAATGAATATAAAGGAATTGGAAGGTATGAAGTAAAATTCAATGCATCGGATTTAGCAAGCGGAATGTATATCTACCAGCTAAAAGCTAATGGGTTTATTCCAGCAAAAGATGATTCTAGTGAAGTGAGCTTTGCAGGTAAGTTTCAATATTTGAATGAGTTCAAGTTCAGGTTCAAGTTTAAGTACTTTCCTTCTTGAACCTGATCTTGAACTTGAACTTACTTAGCTACTATCGTTACCTTCTGCATTACGACATCTTTGACAGGCTTGTCATATGGTTTAGAAGTTTTCACCTTGCCTATTTTATTCACCACATCCATCCCTTCAACAACTTTACCGAATATTGTATGATGCCCGTTGAGCCATTCAGTCGGAACGGTTGTAATAAAAAACTGACTGCCGTTTGTGCCGGGTCCTGCATTTGCCATTGCAAGGTAGCCGGGTTTATCAAATTTTAAAGTATCTACTATTTCATCATCAAAGCTTTCTCCCCAGAGACTTTCACCTCCGCTCCCGGTACCGGTCGGATCGCCGCCTTGGATCATAAAGTTGTCGATTACCCTATGGAAAATTATTCCATTGTAGTACCCTTTTCTTGCAAGACCTACAAAGTTCTCAACTGTCTTCGGTGCAGCTTTAGCAAAAAGCTGTGCTTCTATTGTTCCCATATTTGTTTCAATTACAGCAGCATATGATGAATCGGCTGAAAATTGACTTGTCCCAGTTGAATCTGTCATTTTTGTTCCTTCATTAGTTGTTTCCGACGTTTCCGTTTCCTTACCATTTGAATTCGATTCTTTACAGCCCAAAGTCAAAATAAGCAGTAAAGAAAAAAGGAAATATTTCATTGAACCTCCATATTAAATATTGAAATTTGTTAATGATTTAATAAATAAAATTAGTAGCATTGATGCATGAATGCAATGAACTTTAGACTTATGGTTGAATTATATTTGACCATAAAAGGATTATAATTAAAATTCCCAGGATTATCCTGTAATAAATAAATACAAATGTAGAATTTTTCCTTAAGTATTTTAGGAGAAAGTCTATAGCGGCATATCCGCTTACGGCTGAAAACAAAGTTGCAATAATGAGATTGATGCTCATCGATGCATCTATAAATTTTAAAGACTCATAAAGCTCAAGGAGTCCGCTGGCCAAAACAGCAGGAATACTGAGCAGAAAAGAAAATCGAGCCGCTGCTTCTCTGTTTAATCCTAGAAACAGACCCCCGGTGATTGTGGTTCCTGATCTTGAAGAGCCGGGAATTAATGCAAATGACTGCGCAACCCCGATAAAAAATGAATCCGCAATTGAAATATCATTTATTTCTTTCCTGAATTTTGCTGTCTTTTCGGCAATTGCCAAAATAACAGCAAGAACAATCAAGCTTCCTGCAATAACATATAAATTTTTCGTTAAAGAACCCTCAATTATATCTTTTAACAACAATCCAATTATAACTATGGGAATAGTACCGGTTATGATCAACCATCCGAGCTTTGAATCCTGATCTTGTTCTGAAAATTTTTTTCTTGAGAAAATATTCTGCTTAAAAAAGGAAGCTATAATATTCAGTATTTCTTTCCTAAAATAAATCAAGACAGCTATTAAAGTTCCTATTTGAATAACAGCGATAAATGCGGTCCACTGTTCCGGATGTTCAGCCGAGATCAGGTTCATAAACTTTCCCGCTAAGGTAAGGTGGCCTGTGCTGCTGATCGGCAGGAATTCGGTTATGCCCTGGACAATACCAAGGAAAATTGCCTCAATAATATTCAAAAATTTCTACCAGTATTTGAGAATTTATTAAAAATGTTCAACAGTCAATTTTCAATAATCAACTTAAAATGAATTGAATATTGCTCATTGAACATTGAGTATTTTTACCTAAGCCTATACCTCAGTCTAAACCTTAAAACAAATAAGAAATTCCCAGCCGCAATCCGAGAGAAAAGGAGTTCATCGAAACATTTTCTGGTATTACCGTGTTTACGAGATATCTCCCGTTATCAGCAGGTTCCCCGTTAAAGTCATATTTAATATCTGCACCTATATTTGCATATACCTTTCCCCCCAGCGATGTATTACCGTCTGCGCGCAGAATAAAACCAAAGCCGGTAGATTTATAGGTAATTGTTGAACCGGTCCCGGGTAATGATTCATCTA
>JBLNGL010000096.1:0-4276 GCA_050264735.1 Ignavibacteria bacterium
AGATTGTTACGGGAATCCAGACTGCCTGGCAGTAAAACCCTGAAAACGCTGGATCGTCAAAGGCTGCCTGCAAAAGTCAATAGACAATTAAGTATGCTCCTGGATGGATCGTTTACCGCAAGGGCAGAAAATGTGCTTGTATTCGGGAATCCGGGTTCCGGGAAGAGCCATTTACTTTGTGCCCTGGGACGTGAATTAGTTGGCCAGGGTAAGCGAGTGTTGTTTTATAAATGCGATATTTTATTGCAGGAGTTCCTGCGTGTAAAACAGGAATTGAGACTGCCTGTGAAATTCAAGCAGTTATCCCGTTATGATGCCATAATCATCGACGATATAGGTTATGTACAGCAAAGCCGGGAGGAGATGGAGGTGTTATTCTCGTTATTGGCCAATTGTTATGAACAAACAAGTATTATGCTGACCAGTAACCTGACCTTTTCCCATTGGGAGAAGATATTTAAGGATCCGGTGACTACAGCAGCAGCTATTGACAGGCTGATACATCATAGCATAATCATCGAGCTAAACCTGCCCAGCTACAGGCTGGAAGAGGCAAAGAAACGGGATGGTGAAGCAAAGAAAAAATGAAATGCCGTAACAGCGTCAAGAAGGGCCTTTAAATCGATTTTGCATCGCAGTGGTGTTAGGGTACCAGAATGGGTCTGAAAATTGAATTACGGCAGTTTAACAGCGGTTTGGGGGCATTTTAAAATTGACCCGTGACGTGATGAATATTGCAAAATCAGCTAACATTTCGTTGACGTAATTTTTTTTTCATGTTAAACTTGAAAATAATGCAGTGAAGCATGCCGATGTACTGAACGTATGCTTCACTGTTCCTACAAGGGAGCGATAGCTAATGTATGCAATTATGTACTACAAGCCTATGATGAGTTATCCACAAGCAGCCTCCTGCGGATTGTTTTTTGTCATCCTCCGGAGGCTGCTTGTGGATAACTCTTTGTCATGGTAACTGCCAGTGACGAGGTTATAAATGCTTATAAACATTTAACCGGGTTGATGATTCCTGGTATATGGGAAAGGGTATTTACCTGTCATCAACCGCGAATTTTAATTGTCGTCAGACCTGAAGAATAATTGTCGCTGGACAATTGCATTTCAAAAGCGATCTTAGTGAACGCTCTATTGCCAAAGTTGTTAAAGTATCACGACCAACCGTAAAAAAGTATATCATCGCTTTTCAGGAATCAGGATTGGAATACAATACAATAGCCGATATGCCTGACTCTGAACTTATGGAACGGCTAAACACTAATAAAGAATCCGATCCGGATAGCGAAAAATACCTGATATTAGCATCCCAGTTCGATTATTTTACAAAAGAACTGAAAAGGACTGGAGTCACTTTACAGACGCTCTGGAAGGAATACATCGAAAAACATCCCGGTGGTTACAAATACTCACGCTTCTGTTACTATTTTTCCGAACACTGCAATAACAATCAGTTGAATATGCATATGTTTTATAAAGCAGGTGACAAACTTTTTGTGGATTTTACCGGGAAAAAGATGCAGATTGTAGATATCAAGACTGGCGAATATCTTGATGTGGAAGTATTCGTGGCAATCCTGGGTGCTACCGGCTATACCTATGCAGAAGCAGTGCTGAGCCAGGAAAAGGGGGAATGGATCAAAGCGAATATAAATGCGCTTGCTTTCTTTGGTGGAGTGCCCGCTGCCATAGTGCCGGATTGTCTCAAATCAGCTATAACCAAAGCAGATAAATATGAACCTGATATCAATCCCGACTATGATGATTTTGCCCATCACTATGGGACTGTGATATTACCGGCCAGACCTGTACACCCGAAAGACAAAGCCCTGGTGGAGAATGCAGTCAATCTGGTCTACCAGCGGGTGTTTGCCTTATTACGTAACCGGGTATTCCACTCCCTCGAAGAATTGAACATAGCGATAAGAGAAAAAATGAATATTCATAACAATACAAAATTTCAACGTTCCCATTACACACGCCTGGGGCTGTTCCGGGAAACTGAGGCAGCTACTCTGAAACCGTTGCCGGCTACGGCATATGAACTGAAAGATTTCGAAAAGCGCAAAGTGGAATTCAATTACCATGTTTTTGTAAAAGGCGACAACCGTTATTACAGTGTGCCTTACCAATACCGGGGCAAATATGTGAACATCCGTTACACGAGACAGGTAGTGGAAATATATTATGATAAAATACGTATCGCCTCACATCAAAGAGAATTCAGTGCAAAACGGTATGTAACGAAAACAGAACATATGCCGCCGCAGCACGCATTTTATGCCAGTTGGAGTCCTGAACGATTTCTTGGCTGGGCACGAAAGATTGGTGAACATGTGGAACTGGTAATCGCCAAAGTTTTGCAGAGCTGTGAACATCCCGAACAGGGGTATAAAGTCTGCCTGGGAATCCTGAATCTTGCCAAAAAATATGGTGACCAGCGCCTGAACCTGACCTGCAAACGTGCTGTAAATTATGGCAGTTATTCGCTGAAAGCTGTTAAAACGATTCTGGAGAAAGGATTGGATAAAATCACCGACTCACCTCCGGAACAGCAGTTATTGCCCTTCCACGATAACATCAGGGGCAGTGAATACTATGCACAGGAGGCGGCTAATGAATAACCAGGCGACTATCGATAAATTGATCCAGTTGCGCTTGCAGGGTATGGTCAGGGCTTTCCGGGATACGATGGAAAACGGAGTCAAACACCAGTTCACGGCAGATGAAATGCTGGGACACCTGGTAGACGCCGAATGGGACGACAGGCATAACCGCAAATTGAACCGTTTGCTGAAAGCCTCGAAACTGCGTTATACTGCATCCTTTGAAGAAATCGATTTTTCTCTTAAACGTAATATAGACAAAAACCTCCTGCTGCGGTTTTCAGATTGCCAGTGGATCGAAAAACATCAGAATATCCTGTTCACGGGCCCGACCGGCACAGGAAAGAGTTTTATAAGTTGTGCCCTGGGTACACAGGCTTGTCAGCATGGCTTTAAAACAAGCTATTATCCTGCTTCAAAATTATTTGCTTATTTAATGCTTTGTAAAGCTGATGGCAGTTATCTGAATGTTTTGAAAAAGATCGCAACCCAGGATTTACTGATTATCGATGACTTTGGTCTTGAGGTGTTGGATAGCCAGAAAAGATTGTCGCTTTTGGAAATTCTCGAGGACAGATATGGGCGTAAATCAACGATTATTGTTTCCCAGCTTCCTGTGGCTAAATGGCATGATATTATCGGAGATGCGACGATAGCCGATGCAATCTGCGACCGGCTCGTCCACAGTGCACACCAGATAAACCTTAAAGGAGAATCGGCCAGGAAGGTATACAACAATAGAAATACGGAAAAGGAGAGAATTGATGGAAACAGGTAAATCCGAAATAAATATGAACGATACAGTGCCTGTCACATTATCGGAAAATTTAACCGATATCGAGAATGAAATCACTACAGTTTTAGGCAATATCTGCAGGTGCAAAAAAGTACTTTGTATTCTGCTGGCAAAAATAAAGAAGAACGAACTGTATAAGCAGATTGGTTTTTATACATATAAGAGTTATATCAAATCAAGAAGATTGAAAATATCTTATAATACTGCTTTGGAATATGCAGATATTGGAATGACGTTTTCCCAATATGCCAAAGAACTGGAAACAGCCGGATTTACCGAAACCGATGGTATGAAAAAGCTTTGTCTATTAAATAAAGCATTGAAAAATCATGAACCAACTGAAGTTTTCAGCAGATTAAAAAATGATTCATTTCAGCAATTCAAAACCTATTGTCAACCCGCACGTGCGGGTTGTAAGGAAAAGGTAATCGAACCTCTGGCTGAAGAACAAAAAAACCAGGATCCGGAAAATACCTGCCGCTGGATATTCGAAGAAAACGGTAAGTTGTATTTGAATATAAAATCCGAAAACTGGGAATTGCTGACTTTTAACAAAAAACTGCTTAAAAGTACTGATTCGACATTCGATTATAGGCAATTCATGAGTAATATGATCATGGCAACAATGGACTATTTTACCAATGGGAAGAAAAACATGAAAAATTAACAGTCTATTCTTGACCAAAGTTGCCACCTAATATATCATTGGTGATGAGAGAGATAAATGGGTAGAAAGTGGTAAACTTTGCCCAGGAATGGGTGGCAACTTTGCCAGGAATATGCACCTTAAAGTCGGATTCCGGGATTTGCTGGAACAAAAAAAGTTCTGGGTGCTGTCAAGGCTGAAAATTAAAATGAACAG
>JBLNGL010000097.1:0-2832 GCA_050264735.1 Ignavibacteria bacterium
AAGATCCCCTTTTTGCGGACGCTGCAAAGCTGCTATAATGCGGTAGAAACACTGATGCGGTGTATGGCGCCGATTGCTCCCCACGATGAAAAACCATAATCAAAATTATAATCTGAAATAATTGCTCCTAAACCGACATTAAATCCTGCTATACCTGCAAAGGAACCGACTTTCAGCTCGCTTCTCTTTTCATTATCATAACCTAATCTTAAGCGAAGCACTTTGCTCAATGAAAATTCTGCACCGACTGTAAATGCTTTGAAGTGCTGCACAAAATCGTCGCGTTCTTCATTTAATTTATGAAAATCAAGTGAGAGCCTTAACGGGAGATGCTCTAATCTTTTGGATAAACCGAATGCAATATCAAGGGGAAGATCTTCTTTGGTATCTGCATATGATGAAAGCTGTGAACCCAGGTTTAAAACAGAGAAACCGATATTAATTAATTGTTCCGGGAACGCGTAATGGAGCCCGAGATCAGCTGCTAATGCGCTCGATGAATATTTTTCTATGCTTGAATAAATCACTTTTACATTCGCCCCGTAATAAAAATTCACGTCCAGCTCATTGGCATAACCAAGTATGAATACAACATCGCCCGCACCGAACTCTCCCCCCTCTCTTCCGACATCATCCGCACTCGTAAAAGTTCCGTAATTAATGTACTTAACCGCTGCTCCTATTCGTCCTATATCAAATAATTGGGTTGAATAAGAAATACTGGCAAGATTAATATCCAGAAGGTGTTTGGCAAAAGAAAACGAAATCGGATTTTCGGAGAGAAGCTTGAGCCCTGCCGGATTATAAAAAATTACATTTGCATCATCGTTATTGGAAATAAAGCTTCCGGCGAGTGCACCCGCCCGGGCGCTCATATCCAGCCTGAGAAATTCGTAAGGATATGTCTGGGGAAAATTATTAATGGAGAATAAAAAAATAAATGCTGCTGAAATTGAGAATGTTTTTTTCACATAACTCCCTAAAAATTCAGACGTTATTTAATTATAATAAAAAATAAAGGCAAGTGAAAAAGTCTTTCGTCTTCAATCATATGTTAATCGTTAAACTCCTGCCTTGCCGGCAAGGCAGGTTAATAGTTAATCGAAGGAATACGATTAACGATGAACTATTAACGATTAACTTTTCCATTTTGTGCCGAATTTAAGAACTAAAAGATTAAAACATTTGTGATTTCTATTATTTTGATATGTTATACAGTTAATATATTTTTTATCGAGAACTTGCCAATTATTTTCAACATTTTATTAGGAGGAATGGTGAAGTTGAAATATTCTTTATTTCTTTTAATTCCTTTATTTTTTTCAGCATGTTCATCCTTAGTACTGGAGCCGGCTGATTTTGCCTGGCCTGTTGAATCGGTGCTTAAGGCAGATGAAAAGGGGAATGTGCAGGAGAGGCAGTATAATGTTTCGTTTAATACGATGAAGCTTTTCCTTGAAGAAACCGGGGATTCTCTTTCATATGCAGGCCGCGATTTGAGATTAATCAGGGATTCAAAAGGATTTTACTTTATTACTTCCGATAATTTTAAAAATGTTTACGTGTTTAATGCCGATAACGGGACGCTCAGGCTTGAAAATAAGATTGCCATCTCAGATACTCTCGGTATGAAAGATCCGGCATTTAATCAAAGACCTCCGTACATTGAACTAGTTTACGGAACTAAAAAAATCAACCTGAAGCATGACGGCATTGCTGAAAAAGAGGAGGAAAAACAATGAAAAACCGCAGTTTGTTTTTCTTATCTATAGCTTTTTTAGGATTTTTATCAGGCAATTTGATTCATGCTCAATCCGATTACAAAATTGTTCAGGACTTTAAAGCAAAATACCAGGAGCTTAGGCAGTCTATTGAAGATGCCGATTCATTGGAGCAATTATCCGGCATAGAAACCCGGATCGAAGATTTTAGAAATGATTCCTACACTAATAAAGCACTGCTGGATAAAAGTCTGTACCCTGAAGATTTTAATTCCTCAATTGAAAACTTAAGGAATGCATTAACGCTTAGGAAAGGCGACTTCACCCAAATTACTGTATTGAAAACCCAGGTCAGCGAACTTAAAGTCCATGTAGATCAATTAAATGCAAAGAATACGGAACTAATAAACCAGGTACAGCTGCTTGATGATCAAAGCAAAAAGGACAGAGTAAAAATTAGTCAGCTGGAAAGTAGCATTGCCCAGTTAAAAGCTTCTTTGAGGGAGAGAGATGATCTGGTAATGACTATGCTTGACAGTCTAATGCCTGCAAATTACAGAGCAAAAGAAGAGCTTACTGCCGCGGAAAAGCAAAAGGTTTATTCCGAAGCCCAGAAAGCAAATATTATTTCCAATATACAGCGGGCAATAAATGATAATATAAGATTTTTGGAAGTAACAACCTTAAAACCGGATGATATCGATGAGATTAAAAGGCAGCAAAGAGATTTTTCAAAAATATGGAAAAATGTCGGGCCTAAGATTATTGAAATTTATTCTGAAAAAAATCAGAATTTAAATTATTTAAAAGAAATAGATGCTGCTTTTAACCGGTGGAATGCTGAAATTACCCGGGAAGCATGGGATTCCGTGGGAGAAGAATTTAAAGACCACGGAATTATTCTTTTAAAGTTTTCTAACGGCAAAGAATTTGTAAAATCGGTTTCTTCTTATGCAGACGATGAAATAAAGAATAAAGAAGTAAAGGGAGAAGAGGAATCGGCAAACACTTATAAAACTTTCGCCGACACGGTATGGTTCGGGAAAGTAAAACAAACATGGGTTCCTTTCCTAGAAGATAATAAGATGCTTTCGGAATCGCAAAAAGATAC
>JBLNGL010000098.1:0-2507 GCA_050264735.1 Ignavibacteria bacterium
CCAACTTCTTCAATGGAAAAAATTGTAGTTATATTAGGATGATTTAAAGAAGCAGCTGCCTGTGCTTCTATTTCAAATCGTTTTAGCTCTTCTTTATCTGCAGAGATATGATGAGGTAAAAACTTTATTGCTACTTCACGTTTTAACTTTATATCCTCGGCAAGGTAAACTATACCCATCCCCCCCTCACCAAGTTTTTCGAGCAATTTAAAATGTGAAATTGTTTTCCCAATCATAAATTAAAGTCCTAATCTTTCCTGCCAATATTTTGTCAGGAAAATATTATCGGGATCCAGTTTCTTTCTTAAAGATAAAAACTCATTCATTTTAGGATATTGTTTTTTCAAATAATCCGGGTTTACCGGCATATATTTGCCCCAATGAAATCTGCAGCTAATGTCTTTATCGTTCATCAGCAAATTCCAGAACTGCGGATAATAAACTTTTGCCGGATCTCCATAGTTGTAGGTAAACCAAAAAAGATCAACACGAAGAACATCCTGGTTATATGATGGACTTAGCCAGAAGTCGCTTTCTTTAGCCGCATAAATTTCACACGAAAATGAACCGGTCGCGCCGTATCCCTTAGCTCTATAAAAGTCTCTCATCTTTTTCATGACTAATTCAGTTTTCTCCAATGGAATCCAAATTTCAGTAAATTCAACAGGTACTAATCTATCGTTTACGCGGTTATCCATCGGTAATCCATGATACCAAATATCCCAGAATTTTTGTGGTCCCTTTGGAGTTTTATCAGGATCAAGAGGAACAAATTCTTTTAGGATTAAAGGGAGAATATGTTTTGGATAAAGCCAGCCGACCATTTTCATAAAGACTTTCACTAAAAAAGGGATCTTTAAACCTTCAATTCTTGACCAGTTGCCTACGATTGAGTAGAACAATCCGCCGGCAGCTTCTTCCGGGTATTCTGTTCCCCATAGTTTATCAAATTCCAAATATGGTTTGGGATGAAAGTCAGCCTTGGTGCCGGTTCCTGTATTTGTTTTAGGATTGTAAGGAGTATAATCGGAATCTTTCATTTGAGAAGCTTTCCATACTACCATTCTTTCAAATCCATTCTGAGGCCACCACATAAGCCTTGTATATTCAGTCTCCCTTAAAAATTTTTCCAGACTAGGTTTATTTCTATCCCCTTCGCCGAAAAGATTAATTGTACAATCTTTTACGGAAGTAGTTGTTTCTTCACCGATGATATCAAATTTATGAACCAAATTAAAGGTTACTTCGGTGATTATCCCTAATAGACCGAGTGAAATTCCCGCAGCGAAGAAAAGGTCATCGCCGCTTGCCCTCGTTAGCTGATGCACTACTCCATTTCCGTCTATAAGCCTAATTGCCGAAATCTGATCGCTGAAAGCATGTATAACCGATCCTCCTGCAGAACCGGTGGAAATAAATCCTCCGACTGTCTGGTGAATAATTCCTCCCATATCGGGAACCGCAAGTCCTTGCTGGTCGAGCTGATAAAAGAGACTGTTGATTAAATTAGAAGTACCGGAAGGATCGTACGGATCTCTTCCCAAATGGCATCCGGCCTGAACGGTCACCTCCATTTTATCCTTATCAATCCGGATTTCCCTCATTTTATCAAGCATAATATTAATCCCGTTTTCTTCCGCATATATTGCATCTTTAACGGAATGAGCGGAACCTCTGACCCTGATTTTTTTCCCTTCTTTCTTTGCATATCGGATTAAGAACTTCACTTCTTCTTCATTCAAAGGATGATAAAAGCCGCCGCTGAATACCGGAATACCATTATTCATTTGCCCTCCAGTAATACTAAATTATAAGATTAATTATAGGTATTTAAAGCCGAGGCAGATCTGATCCTGTTTAGCTCATCCAGATCCCATCTGAGATTTAATTTTTTGAAAATATCCTCGGCCTTGAAAAAATAATCGGCAGCATCGATATTTTTAAATTTAACAGACGAACTTTGTAGAAATTTTGCAGTTTCAACATATGTTCTGCCCAATTCGGGAAATGCTTGAAGATGCTCAGCATATTCAATGCTTTTTTGAAAATGCCTGAACGCCTTCCGGTGTTTGTTGGTAAGCCGATAATAAATTCCGGCAAAACGGTCTACTTCAGGTTTTATTTCCGCCACTTTTTTTGAAACCGCAGCGGCGGATTTTAGATTCTTTCTAATTTGCTTTTTAAGATCCCGAATTTCTTTATCTGAAGTCTTATTTATTTTTATTTCAAAGGATCGAATTAAATAAAATAATTTGTAAGCGGCTAGATAACCTAAAAACATAGGAGCAAGCGAATCAGCTTCCAGTACAGCTTTATCTGCTGCAGATATGGCGTTTTTTGCGGATGCTTGTTCATTCAGCAGTACGAGAGCTTTAGCTTTTTTGCCGGAAAGTCCGATAATCCAGGAAAATAGACTGGTTTTTTTTGCAAGTTCGATTGATTCATCGTAATGCTTTATTGCTGTGTAGAGATTACGCCTGCTCAGTTCCAGATCCGCTTTCATTGAG
>JBLNGL010000099.1:0-7587 GCA_050264735.1 Ignavibacteria bacterium
GAAATAAAAAAAGATTAGAAAAATTTTTAAAGGATGGGTACCTTCCCTCAAAAGACGTGAGAGCTTTTCTTGATATATCGGATGAATATTTGGAGGATGCGGGAAAAGTTGAATTGAATGATGAAAAAAAAGGAACGCTTTCACAGCAGTCGCTTTACTATGCCATGTGGGGCGGAGAAAAACTTGAACTTGACAATGCTGCTTTCCATATTAAGAAAAATGGATATCGTCCCAACTTCTTCATCGGCTGCGATGCCCGCGGTTATTACCAGATGGATCCCGAAAAATTCATGGACTTATTTACGGATGTTTTTAATTATGCAACTATTACTTATTACCTCGAAAGCGGAACATATGAAGATTTTGAACCGCAGGAAGGGAATCATCAATTCGGCCTGCGTGATGTGGTTTTTAATAAACTGAAAGAAAATCATATAACTGTTGAAGGGCGTCCGCTTTACTGGCCTTACAGAACAGTTACCCCGGAATGGCTTAGGAAAAAATCTTATGATGAAATTTTAAAATATGTTGAAAAACATGTAAAAGAAGTTGTCGGACATTATGGAGACCGGATGTATGCATGGGAGATTGTAAATGAATCTCACGATTGGGCCAATGAAACCCAGCTTACACCTGAACAAATTACAAATGTTACCAAACTTGCATGTAATGTAGCGAAGGATACAAATCCGAAAGTTCACCGGCTTATAAATAATTGCTGTCCCTATGCCGAGTATGTGCAGCTTAAAAAATGGGGAGAGCTCGATGCAAAATATCCTCAAAGAACCCCTTTTCAATTCATGGAGGACCTTACCGAAGCCGGTGTGGAATATACAATTACTGGGCAGCAATTGTATTTTCCTTACCGGGATCTCCAGGATACAATAATTCTGATTGAACGCCTGGAAAAATTCGGAAGACCCGTTCAGCTTACGGAAGTCGGTGCAAGCTCAGGTCCTAACAAAGATTCTATAATGACCGGAAGACTAGGTATGCCGGTTGAACCTTACATATGGCATGGTCACTGGACTGAAGAGCTCCAGGCAGAATGGCTTGAAGGTTTATATACTCTTGCCTACAGCAAGCCATGGATTGAAGCAGTTAATTGGTACGACTTCGTGGATCCCTTTTCATGGATCAAACAAGGGGGTTTAATTGCTTCTCCAAAAGGAGAAAAGAAGCTGGCATACGATAGACTGAAGGGCCTGCGGGAAAAATGGAAGAAAGTATAAATTCAGTACACAGAATTTAATTTCGCGTTTCCTGTTTTGGAAAATATTCAGCTTCAAGGAAAAATGATTTTGGTAAAATAATTTTTTCTTAATAAAATTTATAGGTTAAATCTGCATATCAAAAGGAAAGAATTCCTGAAAAAATCTGCGGTTGTATTGGGAGGAGCTGTTATTGCAGCAGACGAAATATTATCTCTACCCACAATCTTCACTAAGAGAAGAACAATTCCTCAAACCGGAAAAGGAGAATTGCTGTTCAAACCTTATTTTGTCCAGAGTGGAGTCGGGCCGCATTTAGGAAGTGTGGAATCTTTTGAAAATATCGGGCCAGCAGAATGGGATTTCCCCTGCTGGGCTTTTGCAAGCGATACCGAATGGGATGCATTTTATACAAATATTTTTGTTTCCAGTGATGGAGTTAAAATTTCGGATGCAGCTGGAAAAGAAAAATTCGGCATAAATGTCAGATGGAATGTTGAAGGTTTCGGATACATCTACATCACGGCGGATAATGCAGGTGAATTTTATGAATTACCTCCAATCGGTAAAAGCCGGACTTTTAATCTTAACTTTGAATTGGCAAGATCCCGGGCAGCCAGGAACAGGGAAAGAATAAAGCAATTTTCTGAAGAGGGCTGGAAACCTTCAAGGGATTTGGAGCCTTTCATTAACCTGAGTGAAGAATATCTCGAAGATTCATTAGAGCATCTTCAAGAAAATGAAAGATGCGCCGAGCTGGCTCAAAAATCTCTCTGCTATTCAATGTGGGCTGGAGAAAAATTAGAGCTGGAAAAAGCGCAGTTCGATATTCAGAAAAATGGCAGGAGAGAAAATTTTTTTATCGGATGCGATACAAAAGGTTTTTCCAGAATGGACAAAAATCTTTTTATGGAACTTTTTTCTGAACTTTTTAACTATGCAACAATCACTCACTATCTTCAGCGCTTCCAGAAAGAAGAAGGAATATATACCTACGGCGACCGTGATGAGCAGTTCAGTTTATTAAAAGCGAAAGGAATTACTGTTGAAGGAAGACCTGTATTTTGGGCGGATGAATGCTGTACTCCTCAATGGCTGCAGGACAAAAGTTTTCCTGATGTTCTAAAATATGTTGAGAAGCATACACGCGAAGTCGTAAGTCATTACGGCGATCAAATGTATGCGTGGGAGATAATAAATGAGGCGCACGATTTTGGAAATGTAATGAAGCTGCTGCCAGATCAATTAGTTGAGATTGCAAAACTAATTGCTGAAACAGCCAAAGATACCAATCCGAAAGTTCACCGCTTAATAAATAATTGCTGCATAAATGCAGACTACATTCAGATATGGACACCCAAAGAAGCATATGAGAAAAACCAGCTTGTTACACCGCATCAGTTTATAAAATTATGCCATGAATCCGGCGTCGATTTTACAATTACGGGGCAGCAGCTTTATTATCAGTATACAAACAGAGACCTGGCTGATACTATAAGAATGATTGAAAGATTAAAAAAATTTGGCAAACCTGTTCAGATTACCGAAATCGGTACTACATCCGGTCCAACTAAAGAAACAGTCGCATCAGGAGAATATGTTTTGCCGGAACATCCGTACAGCTGGCACCGCAGCTGGGACGAAGATCTGCAGGCAGAATGGCTCGAACAGATTTACACTATTCTTTATAGTAAATCCTGGATTGAAGCAATAAACTGGTATGATTTTGTTGATCCTTTTTCCTTTATAAAAAACGGCGGTTTGTTGGCAAATCCCGAGGGAAAAGTAAAAGCAGCCTATTTAAGGTTAAAAAAATTAAAAAGAAAGTGGAATAATATTTAAACCATCCCTGGATGGCTTTAATTCCAGCATCAAACATAAATAAATTTTTTGCAATGCCTGGCAAATCAATTTTCAGACTGAATTTTCTGCAGAATGGAAGAGGTCCGCATTTGGATCCCCTGGTTTATGCCGCGGACGAAAATAATAATGCTTTCCACAGTAATATCAAGGTTGAAAACGAATGCATTACAATTTCCGATACTGAAGGGAGAGAAAAATTTTCTGTTCATGCAAGGTGGAATGTTGAAGGATACGGATACATCTACACTTTTGCCGATAACGCCGGTAATTTATATGAGCTTCCATCAACCGGAGAAAAGATCTATAATTTAAATTTTGAATTTGCTGAAAGCCGGGTAAAATCAAATGAAAGAAGATTGAAGCAATTTTCTCCTTCTGATTGGGAACCATCAAAAGAAATCAGGGCGCTAAATGATTTATCGAAACAATATTTTGAAGATGCTGCAAAATCCAAAAATAATAATGAAAGATGCAGCAGACTTTCCGATATCTCTTTGAAATATTCAATGTGGGTCAGTGATCTTATTGAGCTGGAAAAATCCCGATTTGATATTCATAAAATTGGATATCGCCCTAATTTCCTCTTCGGCTGCGATGCACGCGGATATTTCCAGATGAATCAAGAATTATTCATGGAAAAATTTAAAAAACTTTTCAACTATGCAACCATCACTCATTACCTCAAAGGGGATTATATAAACTTTGAAGAAGTAGAAGGAAAGAAGCAATTTAAAGAAAGATATCTTCTTTTAAATGAATTAAGAAAAAATAAGGTTATAGTGGAAGGCAGACCTCTTTTCTGGCCGCATTATTGGGTCACTCCTGATTGGTTAATCGCAAAAAGTTATAAAGATTTACTAAAATATGTTGAAAATCATGTTAAGGAAGTGGTAAGTCACTACAAAGACGAAATTGAAGTATGGGAGGTTGTTAATGAGCTTCATGATTGGGCAAATGAAGTTCAATTAAATAATGAACAGACTGTTGAAGTCACTAAACTTGCATGTGAAGTTGCGAGAGCAACGAATCCCAAAATAAAATTACTTATAAATAATTGCTGTCCATTTGGTGAATATGTTCAATTAGGTGTTTGGGTAAACAAGAAAGCTGTTTATAAACAGAGAACACCGCATCAATTTATTAAAGAATTAATGGAAGCCGGAGTAGATTTTGATATAGTTGGGGTGCAGGTATATTTTTCAATGAGATCGGCAGCAGATACAATAAATAATATTGAAAGATTTCTGGAATTCGGAAAGAAAATTCATCTGTCCGAAGTAGGTGCACCTTCATTTGGTTTGAAGCTGGAATTCATTGAGCCGGACCCGGGGGACTACTCAAAGTATCCTTACGAATGGCACAGACACTGGGATGAAGAATTACAGGCCGACTGGTTAGAATATATTTTTAGTTATGCATACAGTAAGTCTGATATTGAAGCTGCTAACTGGTATGATTTTGTTGATCCATTTGCCTTTCTTAATAAAGGCGGTCTTCTTAGATCGGTAAATGGGGAAGAAAAATCTGCAGTGGACCGTCTCCTCAAACTGAAGGAAAAATGGGGAAGGAATAATGGTAATTAAGGTACTCCAACAATTTGCAGAGGATGCATGAAAAAATTATCCCGCAGATCATTTTTGAAGGAAACCGCTGCCGGAGCTGCTGCTTTATCTGCAGTTCCTTTAGGGAAAATTTCGGCGGTATTTGCCGGGACCGGGAAAAATCTTGTTTTGCGCCCCTATCTTCATCCCTGGATGCCGGCTTTAAATTGGGCTTATGCAGCCGATAGTAATGAAGATCCTTTTAAATCATCTATAGAAATATCTCAGGACGGTGTTGTAATTCCGGCAGATATGGGTAATAAAGAATTTTCGGTGAATGCAAAATGGTTTGTTGAAGGTTTCGGATATTTAATGCTTTCCGCGGATAACGGCGGTAACTATTATACCATTCATGATTTTCCGGAAATTGGAAATTTGAATTTTGAATTTGCAAAAAGCCGCATCTTTAGAAATAGAAATATTAAAGAAAAATATGAATCCGGCGGAACAAAGTTCTCATCTGAAGCAGAACATTTTACTGCTCTCTCCGAAGAATTATTTAATGATGCATCTAAGGTTATAAATGACGGTGAAAAATGTGCAGGGCTTTCCGATAAAGCTTTAAAGTATGCTTTGTGGGCCGGAGAAAAAATTGAGCTTGAAAGAGCAAAGAGTGAGATTGAAAAGCAGAGAAGAAAAGACAGATTTTATTTCGGCTGCGAAACCCGTCAGTATATCTGGGCAAAATCGGAAGATATGACTAAAGCATTTGAAAAAGTATTTAACTTTGCAACCCTGACCCATTACATATGGGATACATGGTATGAATTATTTGAACCTCGTGAAGGTGTTTATAACTGGGGAGTTAAAGATAATATTGTCAATTGGCTTTCAGAAAATAATATAACAATTCAGGGAAGACCGCTTTTCTGGTTCCATCCTATTGTAACTCCCGAATGGCTGAAAAATAAAAATTTTAGCGAACTAAAAAAGTATGTTGAAAAACATACCGGGGATTTAGTGAATCACTACGGAGACAAAGTGCTGCAGTGGGAAGTTGTTAACGAATATCACGATTGGGCAAATATTCATAATCATACTCCTGAACAGATTACTGAAATAGTAAAACTAGCCTGCGACAAAACCAAAGAAACAAATCCTAATGTAATCCGTATTCTTAATAATTGCTCGCCGTGGGCGGAATATGCTGCAATGGGAAGAATGGCGAGAATGGAAGCAACCCGGCCGCTTCGTTCCCCCAGAAAATTTATTGAAGATCTTCACAATTCCGGTATTGAATACGAAGTACTTGGAATTCAGATTTACTTCCCTGATAGAGATCTGTCGGATATTGTAAGATTAATTGAACGGCTGGAAAAATTTCAGAAGCCGATCTACATAACTGAATTGGGAACTACATCCGGTCCGTCCGAGGAAATGATAGCCAAAGGTGAAATGAAACTTCCGGATGAACCTTATAAATGGCACCGTCATTGGGATGAAGAGCTGCAGGCCGACTGGCTTGAACAGGTTTACACTATTTATTACAGCAGACCGTCAATAAAGGCAGTTAACTGGTATGATTTTTCCGATTTCCGCCCGCATATAAAAAACGGCGGATTGATTAGAGAAGACAGTACAACAAAACGTTCTTATGATAGATTAATAAATTTATTAGACGGCTGGGGAAGATTACCTAAAAGTTAATATGAGAGGGCAAATTACATATAATGACTTCGAAAGAAAGAATTCTCACTGCCATGCGGAGAGAAAAGGCAGATTATGTTCCCGTCAGTCCGGATATTTCCGTAATGGTCCCTGACCGCCTCGACGGCAGACCATTTTATGAAATTCATCTTGACGGAAGAGAGCATAACGGATGGACTTCAGCTACTCATGGAGAAGTTTATCTCAATGCAGTAAAATATTTCGGCATGGATGGATTTTACATGTATGGAGGTTTAAAGCAGATTGGTCCCGAAGAACGTCCTGATTTTGAGAGCAAAATAATCGATGTGCAGGAAGGAAAGCTCGTTGAAAGAATCTGCAGAACTTCCAAAGGAATTTTGACTGAAAAGGAAATGTATTTTGCAGATGAACCCCCATGGCGGGAAGAAAAACCGATAAAAAATCTTCAGGAAGATTTTGAAAAGATGCAGCTGCAGATGGGACTGAGCGATTGGAAATGGGAAGATCGATACCATGATAAAAATGTAATAGGTGATTACGGAATTTATATGGGGATGGTACCGGTTTTTCAGGATTGGTGGTTCCATAATAGGCAGGGAGGATTTGAGCAATGCTTCATGGATTTTATGATGGAACCGGATTTTATGGAGAAGGTGCATGAATATTGGTTGGAATGGGCAATAGAAAATGTTAAAGCTATGTTGAAAGCAAAAGCAGATGTAATAATGCTCGGCGGTTCCAGTGCAAGCTTAAGTGTAAGCTCGCCCGGTATTTTCAGAAGGTTTGAACTTCCTTTCATCCAGAAGGCTTCAGCACTTTGCAAGGAAGCCGGAATTATTTCACACTTACATATCTGCGGAAAGTCCTGGCCTCTTGTGGAAATTGCAGCAAAGGAGAGCGACCTTGCATCGATGGAGCCGATGGAAGAACCTCCTACAGGAAATATTGATTTGGCTCAAGTGAAAAAAATGGTGGGTGATAAACTCTGTATAAAAGGGAATATTAATACCACGGATTTTATGCTTACTGCAACGCCTCAGGAAGTGGAAGATAAATGTAAAAGGTTAATTGATACAGTAGGGTACGATGGTGGCTTTATTCTTTCCACCGGAGATCAGTGCGGCAGAGATACTCCTGATGCAAATATTTTCAAAATGGTTGAAGTAGCTAAGACTTACGGCAAGTATAGTTAAGCATAATATTCTTAATCCTAATCTTATTCTTAATCTTAATCCAGATTTCTTTAGGATAGATTAAGATTACGATTAAGATTAAGAAAAAAT
>JBLNGL010000100.1:0-4727 GCA_050264735.1 Ignavibacteria bacterium
CCATCTTGGATCTAACAATTGGGTAATCAACGGAAAATTATCCAAGAGCACTTTTCCGATTATAGCCAATGACACTCATCTGCATTACGCCGCACCCGGGACATGGTTTGCTGCAGTAATTAAGGGAGGAAGATGGCAGGCGGAAGGATTTACACTTCCGGGTGTACCTGCCGTTGTAATCGGGAAAAATAAAAATATCTCATGGGCTGTTACAAATATTATGCTCGATGATACCGATTTTTATATTGAGAAATTGGACTCTGTCGGGAAAAATTATTTTTATAAAGATAAATGGATTCCTCTTAAGGTAATCCGGGAAAAGATACAGGTAAAAGATTCGTCCGACGTTACGATTGAAGTGCGGTTTACCCACAGGGGACCGGTAATTTCCGGAATTCATCCTTACATATACCTATATCCTGGAAATTCTCAGCTAAAAGAAGCAGCCGTAAGCATGCGCTGGCTGGGAAATGACTTCAGTGATGAACTTTTTACATTTTATCAAATTAATAGAGCATCAAATTGGAATGAATTTAAATCGGCTTTCCAAAACTATTCTGTGCCCGGGCAAAATTTTATTTATGCCGATAATAAGGGAAACATTGGTTATTTCTTCGGCGGGAAGCTGCCGAATAGAGCAACGGCCAGCACCAGTTTTGTATACGACGGTACTACAGATAAATATGATTGGAAAGGATATGTTACTTCTGCAGAAATACCTAATATTTTGAATCCGGAAACGAATTTCCTTGCATCGGCAAACAACAAGACCCTGAAAAATTTTAGATATCATATTTCAAACATTTGGGAACCTTCATCCAGGTACGAAAGAATACTTCAGCTTATGACGGGAAAACCGAAACACTCTTCTTCTGATTTTAAAGAATATCAAATGGATATTGTTTCTCCGTATGCTCAAAAAATAGTAAAATATATTCTCGATGCATTTAAAGGACTGCAGATCAAGGATAAAAATCTTCAAATTTCTTTAAACTTTTTCCGGAACTGGGACTACAAAATGGATGAATTCAGCCAGGTTCCTTCTATATATGCCGTTTTCTACCAGCATTTAATGGAGGGTATTTATCAGGATGAAATGGGTGAGGATCTTTTCCAGGAATTTATTTTTATAGAAAACGTTCCCTATAGAACAGTGCTGAAAACTCTTAATGATTCGACATCGTTTTGGTTCGATAATATTAATACACCTGAATTGGAAAATAAAAATAATATTGTCCGGAAAAGTCTAGTCGGAGCTTTATCCGAGCTGGAAAATAAATTCGGGAAAGATCCTGCGGCGTGGCAGTGGGGAAAGCTTCACAAAGCGGTAATGAAGCATACCTTTGGGGGAGTTTCCGGAATTCTTGATAGATATATTAATATAGGTCCTTACAGTATAGGAGGCGACGGAACAACTCTGTTCAATACAGAATATCCTTTTGTTAAGGGGATTAAAGAATTCCCCAGGTTCAACAATGAACCTTTCGAAAATAATGTAGGTCCAGCGATGAGGTATATTTTTGATTTTGCCAAACCTGAAGAATTCTGCATGATTTTAAATACCGGTCAGTCAGGCAATCTGATGAGCGATCATTTCAGAGATATGTCTGAGATGTGGCTTAGGGGAAAATATATAACTGTAAAAACGGATGACGGATCAATAAGAACAAACCGGAATAAGTATGTTTTAAAGCCTGTACGGTAAGTGTGTTAAGTTAATCAAATACCTTCCATCAAAAAACAGCGGATCTGAAGCAGCTGCAATTATCTTTATGTACTTTTAACAATAAGTATTAAATTTGCAGAGAAAAAAAATAAGTATAAGCAATGAAAGTAATTGAACATTTACAAAAAGCAAGCGAACCATTAATAAGTTTCGAGATTATTCCTCCGAAAAGAGGAGGAGATATAAAAGATTTGATGGCTGTAATTGACGATATTATAAAATACCATCCCCCCTTCATTGATATTACGAGCCATTCGGCAGAAGTTTTTTATGATGAAACTCCTGAGGGGATAAAAAAGAAAGTAAAAAGAAAAAGACCCGGGACCCTCGGCATCTGCGCATTGATTCAGCATAAGTACAATATTGATGCTGTACCGCATATCCTTACAAAAGGATTTACAAGAGAAGAAACGGAAGATTTTTTAATTGAACTGAATTACCTCGGGATTGAGAATGTACTTGCAATCCGCGGGGATGATTTAGGATATGATAAACCCGTCCCCGAAGGAAGGAGCATTAACAAATACGCAAGCGAATTGGTTAAGCAGATTGTCAATATGAATAACGGAAAATACCTGGAAGCCAACCTGCTTGATGCAAAACCCACAGGCTTCTGCATAGGGGTAGCTGGCTACCCGGAAAAACATTTTGAGGCTCCAAACCTTAAGACAGATGTCAGGTATGTTAAAGAGAAAATTAATGCGGGCGCCGAATACGTAGTGACTCAGATGTGCTACGATAATAAATGCTACTTCGAATATGTAGACCTGTGCAGAAAAGAAGGAATAACGGTGCCTATAGTTCCTGGACTGAAAATAATTACCAACAAGTCTCACATGATTACAATTCCCAAGAATTTTTATGTGAGCCTTCCAGAAGTATTAGCGGATGAAATTCATGAAGCAAAACCGGAACATGTAATGGATATAGGCGTGGAATGGGCTGCAAAACAGGTTGAAGAATTATTCAATAAAAATGTTCCGGCAGTGCATTTCTATATAATGCAGAATTCCAGACCTATAAAAAAGTTAATGGAAAGATTAAAACTGTTTAAGCAGATTGCTTTATAGCTTTCTAAAATTACAATGCTTTCTTATAAATGAAATAAATTAAGAAAACTTCCGGTTACTAAAACCTAATTCATAAATAAATAATTATATATGCGCTTAGACCCGAAAGAAATCGAAACATTAAAAAGTTCTTTAAAAGAATTGGATAGAAATGCAAAAATCTATTTATTCGGTTCGAGGATCGATGATTAACAAAAAGGGAGGGGATATAGACCTGCTCGTAATTTCCCGGAAGCTGGATAAAAAATCCATAAGACCATTAAAACATAAATTCTTTGAGAATTTCGGAGAGCAAAAGATAGATATAATCATTGATAACGGCGAACTAAATGATCCATTTGTGAAAAAAATTTACAGGGATGCAGTTTCTTTATGAGCAATGAAATCTTAAAAAGAAATATTGATGCTCTAAAGAAACAATTGAACTGGCTTGATAGATCATTTAGAATCTGTAAATCCGTCGGCATTAAGCAAAATTACACGGCGGAAGAATTTGATAATTTTGAAACTCTGGCTGGAAGATTTGCAAGGAGCGTTGATTTTTTAATAAGAAAATTATTCCGTTCAATAGATGATATTGAATTTGAGACTCAGGGGACTCTTTATAGATACGGTTAAAAATTCTCAAAAAAGAGGATTGTTTGAAAAAATGGAAGTAATTAGATCTATAAGAGACTTAAGAAATGAAATTGTTCATGAATATCTGGAAGAAGAATTGGAGGCTGATTTTTCCGAATTGTTGAAATTAACACCGCAACTGACAGGAACAGACAATTTAAAAAAACCTATTCAATTTCGGTTACTGTGATTTTTCAGTAAAACTTAGTGAACCTTGTTTTTTTTAAACAGAGAGCCTCGGATAAGACAAAGTAGTTTCATCAGAAATTTCAAATATATTTGGCAAGTTTTTTAAAATGAAAAAGAACCGTTCATGTCAAAATCAAAATTAAATTGGGGAGTTGCAGGTCTGGGTCGGTTCGCCGAAAATTCATTCATTCCCGCCGTGGGAATGATGAGGAAAAGCGGTGTCAATGCCGTTTTCAGCAGTACTCATGAAAGATCAAAACAAATTGCGGAAAAATTCGGAATTCCCGAATACTACAGCAGCTTCGATCAATTTTTAAAATCGGATATCAATGCGGTATACATTTCCAGCAGAAATGCAGATCATTATTCCCAGGTAATTAAAGCTGCCGAGGCCGGGAAAAATATTTTATGTGAAAAACCGCTTGCGCTCACTTCAACCCAGGCCGAGGAAATGATGAATGTCTGCAAGGCAAACAATGTCCTTCTGTGCGTTAATTATATTTACCGGTTCCATCCTCTTGTGAGAAAAGTAAAGGAGCTTATAACATCACAGATGATCGGGAAAATAGTTTCAATCAATGCAAGCTTTAATGTAGATTTTCCTCCGAGCGAAAACTTCAGGTTTCAGAAATCTTTAAGCGGAGGAGGTTCGCTCCGCGACCTGGGCACACACATTATTGATCTTTTAAGGTTTTTCGGAGGAGAGATAACCGAGATTAAAGGAACGGTCGATAATATTATCTATAAAAGCGAGGTTGACGATTTCGCCGCGGCTATTGTGAAATTCCGGAACAGCGGATACGGATATTTCAACGTATCCTTCAACTGCAAAAAAGCATTTAACACAATTAATATACTCGGTCATCTCGGCGCCATCTCTTTAGAAAAAATAATAGGGGTTAAAAATGTTACAGCAAAACTTACAATACTGTTAGAGGGAGAAGCAAAGAAAGCTTTCAGGAAAAGAGGGAACAGGATGGTCTATATGCTGCGTTCGGTTCAGAAGTCATTTTTAAAGAATGAAGAACCGGTAGCTTCGGGTTATGACGGTTATATAAACCTGAAGCTGATGGAAGAGCTGGAAAGACAAAATAATTTTTCAAAATAATATTCAACTTAACGCA
>JBLNGL010000101.1:0-6239 GCA_050264735.1 Ignavibacteria bacterium
ATTCAATCTCATTCTGGGTCCGTATGTATTAAAAATCCGTACGATCCTCGTTTCTATTCCGTGATACCTTTGGTAAGCCATTGTCATTGCTTCCGCAAACCTTTTAGCCTCATCATAAACACCGCGGGGACCGATAGGATTTACGTTCCCCCAGTAGTCTTCGCTCTGAGGATGAATCGTAGGATCACCGTATACTTCCGATGTTGAAGCTAAAAGGAACCGGGCTTTTTTTTCTTTCGCTAGTCCCAATGCTTTATGTGACCCTAATGATCCTACTTTTAAAGTTTGGATGGGCAATTTCAAATAATCTATCGGACTTGCGGGAGAAGCAAAGTGAAGTATATAATCAATTCTTCCCGGAAGAAAAATATAATTAGTAACATCATGCTTGACAAAAGAAAAATTTTCATTCCCGGCAAGGTGCGCAATATTTTCGGTATTGCCGGTAATTAAATTATCCACACAGATAACTTTTAGTCCTTCTTTTAAAAGCCTGTCGCACAGATGAGAGCCCAGGAACCCGGCTCCCCCGGTAACTAACGCAGAATGCTTATACAATTAAATCTTTCCTTTCAGCCTCGGCTTTAAAATGGTCTGAATTCTCTTTTCTAATCAGATAAATCTTTCTATCCTGTATAATATAAATCAAAGAGATAAAAAGAAAAATAAAAATCCCGCCGGTTATGGAAGCGAAGATTACTCTCGGGCCTGAAGCTCTCAGCGGCGGAATTGCTTCATCCAATATTTCTACCGTGGGGAGATCTTTATTCTCCTGGATCTTTTCCTTATAATACTGCTGCTGCAGGAGGAGATAAACTTCATTCTGTATTTTCACTTCACGGAGCAATGAAGCTAATTCTCTTCCTAGTTCCGGGACTTCTTTAAAGGCCAAAAGATAGTCTTGATTTCCCAGCTCCATTTTCTCATACTGATCTTTCAGCTCCTGCAGCTTTGACTTTAAAGAAAGCAGAGTCTGGTTATCTTCCCGTAAATTGGGCTGGAGGAATCCAATCTCCACTTCCGTCTTCACAATTTCCGCCTTTAGTTTTGCCGCGGCATCGATAGCTGCACTTACCTGCTCAGGGAGAGAGATGGTTTTATTTTTTTCCTGGAACTGCATTAATCCCAATTCCACCGAATCCAGGCGCAATTTTGTCGTAATAACCTGATCTTCAATATACTGCCTGGGTTTTTTAGCTCTTCAAGATAATTTTTCTCTGTTTATTATATCAAGCGCTTCCACATAAGAATTTGAAAGGGCTGCGGAAAATTTTTTTACCGAATCGATGTTTTCAATGATCATCGGAAAGAAACTAGTACTCACTTCAACATAAAGTTTGAGAATGCCCTCTTTGGTAATATCTATATTCAGATCCTCGGTTAATTTTTTCGCAGCTTCGTATACATTGTCAGAATTATAATAATCAACAAGGTCATATTTTTTTACTACGTAGAGCGCAGCCGTACGGCTCTCCAATATTTGCGCAAACAGTTGGGAGCTGACATTTGATGAGCCGCCTGTAAGCAGCGACGAAAAATCCTGACCGGATAGAAGAGTACCGAGCCCGATCGTCTGGTTATCTTTTTCCGGCGGCAGTATGGATATCGGTGATTGGTAAGTAATAGGATAAATAAAAAAGAGGATTAAAAATAAAAGCAAGGTTGCAATAACCGTTACTTTTAAAATTTTACTTTTATTAAACAATACTGCATGAATAATATCGTTAAAGTTCATAGTTCACCTTGTTGCAATAATGACCGCTGCCGTCGCAGCAACAACTGCGGCTAACTGGCCTAAAACGGTAAGAATATCGGTAAATACCTCCCAAAATTTCGGTCCGGGAGTTTCTTCAGGAATCCATATTGTATCCCCCGGTTCCAGGGAACTCACTTCATCCGCGTAAACCCATTCTTTGGTTTTTGCTTTAATCACTCTTACTTCACTCTCGACGGCACGCCAGCCGAATCCGCCGGCCAGCTGAATATAATCATCTACCGATAACCCTTCCTTAAAGATTATATTTCCCGGATTTACTACCTGACCTAAAAGGATAATATAATTTTTTGCTTCAGGGACTGTAATTACATCCTCTCTTTTTAAAGTGACGTCTTCCGAAATATTGGTGTTGACAAATAATTCATTAAAATCCACAACGACCTTCCCGATATGCTGGCGCGACTTGGCTTTAAAATAATCATACTCATCCTCGGTCATATTTTCACGGGGAATAATTTTCAATCTTTCAAACTCCGGGTCTTCCCCCGATATTCCTTTGGAGCGCACCAATGAAGCTTCGGTAAGAGAAGCATTTTCCCTGAATCCTCCGGCCTCCTTAATTATTTGGCTCAGAGTTGTTTTATCTTCAACAATTTTATAATAGCCGGGGTATTTTACATATCCTTCAATTTTCACAGATTTATCTATAAAATAATCAGGCAGCTCCCTAATCAGAACCAAATCGCCAAAACGCAGTTTTACCTGCTCTTGTTCTAACTGTCCGAGAGAATAATACATACTTTTTTGATCTTTCCCGTTAGCTTCGAACCTGACCACCTCAATTGAATCTTCCCTTGCCCTTGCTAATATTCCTCCGGAAATTTTAATGAGATCAAATACCGATTCGCCGTCTACAAATTCATAAGCACCGGGAAATTTAACCTGTCCGCTGATGGAAACAATTTTATCAACTTTATCAACAAGAACAATATTACCTTCTTTTAAAAGCGGGTTTTGGGAGCGGTCCCCAAAACGGAAAAATTTTATCAAATCAAATGAACCTTCTTTTCCGGATCTGTCTTTAATATTAATATTCCTGAAATTTGCAGTTTCGCTGAGCCCTGAAGAGGCCGTTATAAGATCCAGCAGTCTTGAGTTCCCCGGCAAAGTAAAAGAAGAAGGCTTTTTAACATTGCCCACGAGAGAAACTCTTATATTCCTGAAACCCACAAGAGAAATAAAAACGCCGACATTTTTATAATATCTATTTATGGTTTTTTCAATTTTTTCCTTAGCCTCGGCAAGTATCTTATCTTTTAAATCTACCGCTCCGACTTTAGGAATATACAATATTCCTTCCTGGTTTACGGTAAGAGTAAATGAAATTTCTTCCACACCCGATATAGAAATAAAAATCTTATCACCCGGACCAGCAATATACTCATGCGGATCGATGCTTCCTTCAGTAGCTGCTTCCTGGATTTCACCGAGACGGCTGTTTAGTAATAATGAATCGGAAAAATCAATGAATGATCTTTCCTTATAATCCGGAAATGTTTGACAGAATAAAATTCCGGAAAATAAGGAAGCAGCAAAGAATAGTACCAGCTTGGTCTTCATTGCACTATTTCAGGAATTGATTGACGATTTAAATATTCCATGAATAGATTCCAGCAAATTGAATAATCCGGGGAAAGGGCCATGTTTCTAGAATTTCTAATTTTTTCCGATGCAAAATTAAAATCTTTAAGTGGATTTATTTTTTATTCCATTTGTAGGATGGGCGTAATAGTAGTAATACTTATAATAAGATCCGTAGTTCGTTCTATAGTTAAAATTATTAAGAACGGTACCGATGAAGGAAGATGATCCGCTTTTAATTAATTCAACCGACTTCTCCATCAGCTGCGATTCGGTAGTATCGGCAGAAACTACAAGAATTGTAGCATCAGCCAGCCTGCATAAAATTTCCGAATCGGTTACGGCAATAATGGGTGCAGAGTCGAGCACAACCAGGTCAAAAGATTTTTTCATCTCCATCAGAAATTCTCTCATCTGACGGGATTCCAGCATTTCGGAAGGGTTGGGGGGAATCGTGCCTGCAGGAATAAAATAGAAATTATCAATGTCTCCCTCGTGAATAATATCATCGAATTTTGCCTGCTTGAAGAGATAATCGATAAGACCAGGGATTCTTTCGGCATTAAATACATTGTGCAGCCTGGGCTTTCTTAAATCGCAGTCAATAATCAAAGTCTTCCTGTTTGCCTGTGCAAAGCTGCCGGCCAGATTTACGGCGACTGTAGTTTTACCCTCCTGCTGCGCGGCTGAAGTAATCAGTATCGTTTTAATTGAATCGTTATCGATCCTGGAAAACTGCACTCTGGTTCTGAGCGCTTTAAATGCTTCGCTAGGAACCGAATCAGGTTTCCTGGCAACTATAAACTCAAAATCATTTTTACCGTTTGTCTGAATTCCTTCAATATGCGGGATCCATGAGAGCACATTGATGTTCCTTTTCTCCAGATCCTCGGGGGACTTAATGGTAGTATCAAAATAATTTTTTATAAAAACATATCCGAAAGCAATGGCAGTGCCGATCACTAAGCCGATTATTATTATTAAGAACCTGTTCGGTTTTGAAGGGAAGTCAGGCTTCCTGGCATTATCAATAACAAGCACATTCGCCGGCTGGGATT
Organism: Ignavibacteria bacterium; assembly: GCA_050264735.1. GTDB lineage: Bacteria > Bacteroidota > Ignavibacteria > Ignavibacteriales > Ignavibacteriaceae > DATKLQ01. Next base: position 4,417 of record JBLNGL010000101.1, read on the forward strand.
GTTCATTAATTAATGCTTCCTGGTATTTTTCTTCAACAAGGGTATATAATTTTTCCAGAGCTTCCCTATTTCTTTGATAGCCTGCCAGCTCTATAGAAGTTTTGGGAAGCTTATTAAATCTCTGTTCATATTTATCAACTATCGTTTCAAGCTCTTTTAAAGAAATTGATAGAGACTGATTTTTTATTTCTTCCGTAACAATTTTTTGAGTAAGATCCTTTACTTCCTCCGGACTGCTCGCAAAAATGCCGGCCTTAATAACATCGATCTGCTGATCAAGCTTATCTTTTAAATCTTTAATCTTTTTGTCGTAATCTTTTATTACCGGATCTATATTTACTCCGGGAGTTTTGCTGGACATAGCTAAGTCCCTGTTTACTTCCAGCTTTGCCAGCTGTTCCTGAAGAGTTTTCAGATAGCTTTCGGATGAGACGCTTTTCAGGTAGTCAGCTAAACGGGGGTTCTGCTGCGAAAGCTCCTTCTTAAGCTGTTCAAGGATCTTATCGGAAGCCATTAAGTCAATTTGAATTCCGTTTTTCTGCGCCTCAAATTCCGAAAGCTGTTCAATTAATGATGTAGCCTGAGCATCGAGAGATACAATCCCGCCTTTTTCCTGGAATGATCTTAGTAATCCCTCTGCTTCCTTCAGCTGTTCAAGCTTTTCATTTCTCTGATCATAAAGAAAATTTTTCACAAAAGTCAGCTGGTTCCTGTTTATATCAAGATTTAAATTCATGTATTCTTTTGCATAGCAGTTGGCAATTAAAGCTGCTTCAAAGGGTGAAGGAGACTCTGCGGTTATTTCAATTATATCCAATCCGCGTTTTTGGTTTACTTCCGAATTGCTGATTAATAATGAGGCGAGTTCCGGAACAGGCAGGACATTAGCCGGCGATTTTTTCTTTTGATCCAGGATCAGGAAAAAATCTTTTTCTTTTTTAATTCTCTTTACGGAATCAATGAGAGCAGCTGCTACTCTCTCCCTGGTGTTGTAGCTTTTTATAATTTCAATTTCATTTGCAATAAACCTGTCGCTTCCGTATTCATTGAAGCCGGGGATTAAAGGAGATTCAAGGATATTTCCCTGCGGCTTGGAAACTTTTAAGATTGTTTCGGCTCTATAAACATCCCTGGCATTTACCGCATATAGAATGGCTACAATTAAGCTGGTTGCAATAATCAGCACAACCGGAGTGAGATTATAGCGGATTAAATTAATATAATCTTTAAGAGATGAGGTTTCAAAATCTTTAGTATCGATGCTGTTGTTGTTATTTTCATTTTTCATGTCAGGGCCTGTCACTCAACAATATTTAAAATAAGAATTCCTAACGATATTAGTACTGATAAAAATGATAACGTTATGGCGAACCAGTCTTTAAAGTATAACCTTGGTTCACCGGGAACCACTAAAATATCCCCCGCAAATACTTTGGGAGATTTGCTCAATGATTTCACGTCTTCTTTCCAGAGCAGGTCCTCGTACGGCACCTGCAGAACTGTCTGGGAAGAATCCGGATTCAGTCTCAAGATCTTGACTTTATCCAGGAATGAGTCATCGGTCGGACCTCCGGCTAATGAAAGAAGATCGTTCACATTGCTGTACACGGGTATAATGTACCTTCCCGGATATGTTACAAAGCCCCAAACGGATACTTTTATGTTTACCGAGGTGGGATCCGAATAATCGTAGAAACCGCCTTGAGTCTGCCTGAACTCTCCTAAGCCGCTTCCAATCTGCATTTCATCTTGTGAGAAAGTCTGGGTGGAAATAAATAAAATTGAAGTAAAAATGAGTAAAGAGAGTTTCATCAACATTATGA
>JBLNGL010000102.1:0-2901 GCA_050264735.1 Ignavibacteria bacterium
ATAGGGAACATCTTGAAGATATTATTGAGGAAAGAACACTTGAACTGAGTCAGTCTGAAGAAAGATTTAGAAGAGTAGCCGAGAATTCAGATGATTCAATAATTATTTTTGATAAAGACCTTACAGTGCAATATATTAATCCCATTGTTGAAAAAAGAAATCCCTGGCTTTATGATAATATACTTGGGAAAAAACCTGCAAACTTTGGAACGCCGGGTCCGCTGACAGATGAAATAGAAAATACTCTGAAAAAAGTTTTAGAAACCAGAAATATAATTACAAGAGATTTTACGCTCCCCGATAAAAGGGTTGTTGAGTTCCTTGTACTTCCGGTTTTAGATGATAATAAGAGGGAAGTGGAAATGCTTATGGCTCTTGGAAGAGATGTGACGCAAAGAAAAAAGCTTGAAGAGAGTCTCCATGAGGCATTGGAAAAAGAGAAAGAAATAAATGAACTTAAAACTCAGCTTGTCTCTACAGTTTCCCACGAATTCAGAACTCCTTTGGCAGGAATATTATCTTCTGCTGAACTGCTGGAAAGATACGGTAGAAAGTGGGATGAAGAAAAATATCACCGGTATATTGACAAGATACGTCATTCAGTAAATAATTTAACATTACTTATGGAAGATGTGCTTACGCTGGGAAGAGTGGAATCTAAAAAGATTGAGTTTAAACCGGCAGATATAGATTTAAATTTGATTTGTAATGAACTTTTAGAAGAAGCAGAACTTATTGCTTCGGAAAAACATAAAATTGAGTTTATAAAAAACATAGTTGATGATATTTACAAAACTGATGAAAGATTATTCAGACTTATTTTTTCAAACCTGCTTTCAAATGCAATAAAATATAGTCCTGACGGCGGTAAGGTGATCTTTAAAGTCTCCGAGTCTGATAAAGAGATGCTGTTTGAAATATCGGATGAGGGGATAGGAATACCGGAAGATGATATGAAGACCTTATATGATCCTTTTTTCCGCGGAAACAGCGTTAAACATATTCCGGGGACCGGGCTAGGATTACCGATTGTAAAGGAAGCTGTTGAGCTTTATAATGGTAAGATTCAGGTCACTAGTGAAGTCAATAAAGGTACTACTTTTTATGTTACATTGCCTAAGATTATATTTGTTTAATCCATGAAAAAAATTTTAATTATAGAAGACGAACTTGAAGTAAGAGAAAATATTAAAACTCTGCTCGAAGAAGAAGGTTACAAAGTGTTTAATGTTTCCGACGGAAATGATGGTATTTTATTAGCGAAAGAAATTGCTCCCGATCTTATTATTTGCGATGTAATGATGAAAGACATTAATGGTTATGAAGTATTAAGAAATTTATCAGCCGATCCTGCAACTGCAGTAATTCCTTTTATTTTCTTGACGGCAAGGACTGAAAAGGAAGATTTGAGAATGGGTATGGAACTTGGCGCCGACGATTATATATTTAAGCCTTTTCAGACAGATACACTCCTGCGTGCAATACAAATAAGACTTAATAAATTTGAACTGCTGCGTGCTGAGTTTATTGGCAGGAGAGATAAAGATGATCTCTCCATAAGTGACAAGAAAAGATTCGATATAAAGAATAAGGTCTTTTTAAAAGTAAATAACCAGATTGTTTTTATAACGGTAGGCGAAATAAAATTTATTGCTGCCGAAAACCAATATTCAAATGTTTATATGAACGATGGAAAATCTTACCTTCTCAGAATGTCATTATCCAAATGGGAAGATAAATTATCTTCAGATGTTTTTTACCGGATACACCGATCTACAATAATTAATATTAATTTTATTGATAAAATTGAAAAATGGTTCAACAATTCATTAAAATTATATGTTAAAAATGTGAAAGAACCATTTATAGTTAGCAGAAATTATACGCGTAAATTTGATTCGTTTTGAAAGTTTTTGAACCGGTTTAATTTCCGCCGCATTCACAACAATATCCTGCATTTTTACAACCCGCTTACCCTAATGACAACATTTTAATTCAAATTTTACGGCATTATCAGGAGATTTGGCTCATAAAAATTTTTTCTAAGAAACGAAATAATAATTTCAAGGATAAATAATTCTGTATCGATTCGAATATGAAATAAAGGTTGGTAAATATTTATAAAGCCCTTTGGCAGAGGATGAATAAGCAGTTATTAGGAATGCATTAATAAAATATGACTTGATGTGGAGTTAATGTTGAATATGGAGCTTAAGATTCTTCTGCCATTAATTTTGAAGAGATAAATAAGCAATCGCACTGCACGTATATCTCCTTTCCCGATATTTCTGAATTATTCATTTTAAAAAAATGCGGGTAAGAATTCCTCATCTGAACACCGTATTATTACTTCAAAAAACAGTTGAAAGAAATACAAAATAATTCATATGAAAAAATAATGACCGTTTGCAGAGGCAAAGGAAGACAAAAGTGATTGTATTAAAAATTCATTTAATAAAGGAATTTCTTTGTTGAAAAATATTTCCCGATTCGTTATTATCGATGATGATCCCATTGTCAATTCTTTTTGCAAGATGCTGATAAATCATGTTGATGAAAAAATTGAAGTCAGGACTTTTATGGTCCCGGAAAAAGGATTTGAATTTATTACCTCCCAGCATTCTAAGGATAGTAAATCCGTTTCAATAATTCTTCTCGATTTAAATATGCCGCAAATGACAGGCTGGGAATTTCTGGAACGCTTTGAAGAAATAGATGAGGAAATAAAAAAACAATTACAAATTTATATTCATACCTCGTCATTTCGTGAGCAGGACAGAAAGAGAGCATTCACAAATAAGAATGTTAAGGATTATATAATTAAACCGATTACGGAGGAAATAGTCAAAAATATTATCGGTTAGGAGCTGTCCCGGCATTTCACTATCAACAGGAATTCTG
>JBLNGL010000103.1:0-3522 GCA_050264735.1 Ignavibacteria bacterium
AGGAAGGATACGGATAGGCGTATTATTAATAACATCGATAAACTTTGACAGCTTTCCGAAATTATTCAAGCTTTCGTTTGTTGTAAGTTCATAAACAGGCCGGTTTCCGGAATATAATTTGTATGAATCGGGATCAGCATCTATGTATACTAGATCAGCCGGGTAAAGACATTTCCAGAGATTGCCGGAATCGTCATTATAATTTTTTCTAAGGAACTCATCGTCAACCTGCTCGACAGAGATATAAAGACCATAATATTCATCATTAATATAAACTTCAGCGTGTGCTGCCCTGCTGGCTTTCATTCCTATTTCATGGAAAAAATCCATACAGAGCTTGGTTCTTATTATTGAGGGATCATTATGTTCCCCGTTTAAATTAAGCTTGTCAACTCCATAAAACTCTCTGCCGCCGATAAAATCATTAAAGGAAATTTTAAAAGATTTTTTCTGTGAATATCTTGAAGTATTCCCTCTTAATCTAAATCCGATCGAATCAACTGTTTCATCAATCCATTTATTTTTGAAATGAATTGAAGCTAAACGGGTTTCATCACTTTCTAAATTATTATAGATCCATTGGAGATCCACAGGATTTATATTGATATCAATTCTGGCAACTTCGGAGTCATCATATAATTTCCAGCTTTCGTCACTCTGAGGATTGATAAATGCAAGCGGAAAAATGATAAATAAACTTAAATGTTTCATACTTTATTATCGAAAAAATTCTTTTTAGATTAAAGATAATAAATTCCCTGTTGAATCTTTTTTTCATATGAATACTTTCGGATCATCAACATGTTTGTTCGGCTCCGAAATCCGAAATTAGTGAATCCTCTACAAGGATTTATTTAATTGTTGGTTTTATTTATTTCTACAATAGTAAAACATCTGCGATGTTTTTGGAATAAAAATTGTCTCCTAACAGGATTGTTAATTCTGAACATCGTAGATGTTCAACTTTTGTAATATACTTAAACCAATCATTTAGATCCTCGTAAAGGATCAGCTAAATTGTTTATTCATAAATAGGAAAGTTTAAAGAAATCTTTTTCATAAAAACGTTCTCTCTTTATTAATATTTACCTCAGAATTTTACAACCCTTTACTAAACCAGGAAAAAGATATTGGATGAGTCTTTAATGAGGCAAAATCAAAGTTCCCTTTATTTTTATTATCTAAAGATAGATATCTCTAAATATTTGATCTTAATTTAAGAAATTACATCATCTATTGCTTAAAAACATCGGGTGTTTAATTTAATATTTTTGAATTTTCACTCGGTTTATTTGTAAGTATATTTGAAACATTGAATTTTAAATTTTGTTATCGGAGAAGAGGATGTATAAATTTTTAGGAACATACCAGGTTGTTCCCTCGCTGCCGAAAGAGCTTGAGAAGCTTAGAGAGATTGCTTATAATCTTTACTGGAGCTGGTCTCCTAAAGCTGCCGAAGTGTTCAGAAGACTGGACCGGGATCTCTGGATTGAAACAAACCATAACCCGATAATGCTTCTGGGAATGATTAGTCAGGCTCGGCTTGAGGAAGCTGCGCACGATGACGGATTTAAAGCGCATATGGACAGAGTTTATAATGAGCTTCAGCAATACCTGTATGAAAAAACCTGGTTCCAGAAAGATTTTGATTTCCCGGGAAATTTTCATGTTGTTTATTTTTCCGCGGAATTCGGATTGACTGAGTGCATGCAGCTTTATTCCGGCGGTCTCGGCGTACTTTCCGGAGATCATTTAAAAGCTGCAAGCGACCTGGGCATCCCTTTAATTGGTATGGGACTTCTTTATAAGGTAGGGTATTTCCGCCAATATCTTGATTCAGACGGCTGGCAGCACGAGCTGTATGATACGAATGACTTTGACAATCTTCCGCTGAAAAGAGTGGAAATGAAGAATGGAGAGAATTTAATTCTATCCATATTGATTGCAGGAAGAGAAGTATTTTTCCAGGTCTGGAAAGTGCAGGTCGGAAGAGTCCCTTTGTACCTGCTCGATACTAACATTTTAAATAACACTGAGGCCGATAGGAAGATTACGGAAACTTTATACGGCGGCAATGTAGAAACAAGGATGGAACAGGAAATTGTACTTGGGATTGGAGGGATTAGAACTTTAAATGCACTTGGAATTGATTCTATGGTTTGTCATATGAACGAGGGACATTCCGCATTTCTGGCGCTGGAACGGATGCGGCTTATGATTAAAAACCAGGACTTAACTTTCAATGAGGCAAAAGAGATCGGATTTCATACGAATATTTTTACCAGCCATACGCCGGTACCTGCCGGCATAGATGTTTTTTCAAATGATTTGGTTGAAAAATATCTAGGTTCATATTATAGAAGCGAGTTAAATATTTCCGGGAATGAATTCTATTCATTGGGAAATATTTTTAGGACCAGGGATTCCAGCGTCTTTAATATGGCGCACCTTGCAATAAATAATGCAGGCTATATTAATGGCGTGAGCAAACTTCATAGTGAAGTCTCCAGAAAAATGTGGTTCTCAGGATTCAAGGATGTTCCATTCAATGAAATCCCTATTGATTATATAACAAACGGGATTCATACACGTTCGCATCTTTCCAGGGAAATGGAAGATCTGCTTCTCCAGTATCTCGGCGAAAAATGGGTTGAAAATCCTTCCATAACCTCTTTATGGGCAAGGATTGATAATATACCCGATGAAGAACTTTGGCGTATCCATGAAAGGCGCAGGGAAAAGCTCGTAGCTTTTACCCGGAGAAGACTTATAAGGCAGATCAAAAACAGGGGGGGAAGCCAGAATGAAACCGAATCCGCGGTAGAAGTGTTGGATCCGGAAGCGCTTACAATCGGCTTTGCCCGAAGATTTGCTACATACAAAAGAGCTACTCTTATTTTCAAAGATATCGACCGCCTAGCAGATATATTGAATAACAAAAATAACCCCGTGCAGATTATTATTGCAGGCAGAGCTCACCCGAAGGACGAAGAGGGAAAACATTTTATACAGGAGATAGTGCAGATTGCAAAAGAAGAAAGATTCAGAAGGAAGATAGTTTTTATTGAGAATTATGATCTGAATGTTGCAAGCTACCTTGTGCAGGGATGCGATATATGGCTTAACAATCCGAGAAGACCGCTGGAAGCCAGTGGCACTTCCGGAATGAAAGTAATCGCAAACGGGGGTTTAAACTTAAGTGTGCTGGACGGCTGGTGGGTCGAAGGTTTCGATCCCGAAGTAGGATGGAAAATCGGAAACGGCGAGGAATACAGCGATCCGGATTACCAGGATGAAGTTGAATCAAGGGAAATTTATAACGCACTGGAATCCCAGATAGTACCATTGTTCTATCAAAGAGGGGAGGATCATTTACCGCGTGAGTGGATTTCCAAAATTAAAAACTCTATGAAAAAACTAGGCCCTAGCTTTAATACTCATAGAATGGTCCAGGAATATTTTACAAAATATTATGTGCCTGCATATAAAAATTTTACTCTGTTATCCGAGAACCGGGGGATG
>JBLNGL010000104.1:0-3553 GCA_050264735.1 Ignavibacteria bacterium
ATTTTGTTATGTTAATTTTTTATAACCTGTAATGTCTTTAACATAAATTGTTAACATATAAAATAAAGGAAGGTGTCCCCTCCTTGGAGGGGAAGAAGGGGTGGGTCTTGACTTGTCCCAAAAAAGGTTGACGTTCTTTCCGATGCAGATGAAGTTTACCGATTTTTTAAAAAAGTTCCTGATTGTAATTCCTGGAATGCTTTCTTAAGCTCATCTTGAGTATTCATTACAATAGGTCCGTACCAGGCAACCGGTTCTTTCAGGGGTTTGCCGGAAATAAAAAGGAAACGTATCCCTTCATCTCCTGCCTGAACCTTAATTTCATCCCCTCTGTCAAAAAGAATCAAAGAGCGGTTGTCCGCTTCAATAGTGTCCGATGCAATTGCGCTGCCCACTTTTTCGGTCGGTACAATAAGAGGATCGGAAGCATTATAAAATTTACCGGATCCGGCAAATACATAAGCAAATGCATTATTCCGGGTATCAACAGGGATAGATTTTATTTTCCCCGGCGGAACAGAGACATCGAGATAAACCGGATCGGCTGCAATTCCGTCAACAGGCCCTTTTCCTCCCCAGAAATTTCCGCAGACAACTCTTACAAAGGTTCCGTCGTTATCAGTTATTTCAGGAATGTCGCCCGATTTTATTTCCTGGTAACGGGGAGAAGTCATCTTTAAAGAAGCCGGGAGATTTGCCCAGAGCTGAAATCCATGCATTCTCCCTTTCAGATCGCCTTTCGGCATTTCCTGGTGTATAATACCGCTTCCGGCTGTCATCCATTGAATATCTCCCGCAGAAATAACGCCTTTATTGCCTATACTATCCCCATGTTCAACACTCCCGGCAAGAATGTAAGTAATAGTTTCAATACCGCGGTGCGGATGCCATGGAAAACCTGCAGCATAATCCTCGGGCCGATCGTTGCGTAAATCATCAAGCAGAAGAAACGGATCCGATTCTTCCGGCTCACCGAATCCGATTGCCCGCCGCAGATGCACTCCGGCTCCTTCCAAAGCAGATCTGGCTTTGATTATTTTTTTAACCGGACGAATAGACATAAAATTTCCTTTTAAGAAAATTTAATTATCTATATACATTAATTCTGTGCTGCAGATATATTTGGATTATGCAGACTTTCGGCATTATCCAAAATAATTTTAAAAAAGAAAGTTTCTTTTTAATAATAATCCCGATTTATCGGGACTAATGTTTTATATCAAACCGGACCTCAACGCAACCCTTGTCCTAAAGATGTTGTGTGAAAATTCAAATTTGAAGAATAATTATTCCATTATCAATTGAACCCCTACGGGGTTCGGATATTCGGGTTACTATTAGTTCTACAAATATCTAACTCCTACGGAGTTACCTATCTGTTTTCGCTCCATAGGAGCGACATATTTGTAGAAAAAATAAACCCAAAAAGAACCAGAACACCGTAGGTGTTCAATTTTATTAATATTAATAAATCAATATCCAATTTTCACACAGTCTCTTTAAGGGAAGGGTTGGGATGAGTTCAAGAGATCTAATATTATGCATATTTATCCATGTGAATTGAATTTTCACACAGTCTCTAGTAGGGGGACAACTTCACTTATTTGGTATGTTAATGCTGCAAAATAAAAAGTTAGTTTTCCAAAAGCTTTTCTGCAAGCTGTTCCGCCTGCACCCGGATTTCCGGAACGGCTATAGTTTCGAACAGAACCCCTCTCATCGGCGGTCCAATTGTAAATAATTTCCCCGATGCCACTCCATCCTTTCCGATAACCGAGCCGTCAGCAAGGGCATCAATACCGAGGTTTACGGGTCCCGGATGAATCACCTCTTTTTTCATCAGGTTCCTTACTAGTATATCGTCGATGCGGCTGTAGTCGGATTCAGGTCCGCAGCAATTAATTATGAAATCTGCCGGCTCAATATGAGCGGGTGTTTCCCCGCGGATAAGATAATGAATCTCCAGATTTTTTATTCTTTCTTTTAAATCTACAACTCTGCCTGGTATAATGCGGAGCTGACCGGATGAAATTAATTTTTTAATAACAGCATCACTCTCAGCCGGTATCCTGCTGCGGATAATTTCCCAGTAACGGTACAAATGCCGGTTGAACCTGTATTTTTCCTGCTCAGGTAATCCTTTCCATATAGATTGCGTCGCCGGACGCAGCGAATCAATAACTCCTCTAATATCCGTTCCCATTCTTCCTGCTCTCTCCATATGCTTCAGGATCACTTTAAATATATCATAAACATTACTTTTCTCTTTTAATTCTTCGTAGTAGGAATCATAAGCGTCAAAGCCTTTATGCACAAGAGGCAGATAACCATGCCTCGAGATACCTGTAATCTTTCCTTTATGATTTCTTTTTTGCAGAATTAAAACAAGATCAACCATTGTCTGGCCTGTGCCGATAAGAAATACAGAATCATTCTCGGATAATGAGGATAAAATTCCGGGAGTCCATGGATTCCTTATATATCTTTTACTTTTAAGAACCTCAGGATTATTAATCTTCGGATCTGCCGGAGGAAAATTTCCTAAAGCAAGAACAACCTTATCGGCTAGAATAGTTTCTCCTGTTTGAAGATAGATTTTTATACGGTTATCTGAGTATTCAATATCAATCACTTCCCGGGAGATGTGTTTGAATGTGAGATTATTTTTATTGCTTCTAATTGCTTCATGGAGCAGTTCCAGGATATATTCTCTGTATAAGCTGCGCGGGAGAAAATCAAATTTATCCGCATTAATTCCTTTGTTCCGCACCCATTTTAAAAAATGTTCAGGGTCATCGGAATAAGCTCCCATCCGGTCTGCGGGTACATTCAGCAGCAGATGCTTTTCATCCGCTGAATATGCCGGTCCCATATATTTTTCGTTCCCCTTATCTATTAAAATTATTTCTGCTCCATTTGAGGCATCAGGAGTTCTTAAGAGATTCAATGAAAGCAGGCGGCCGGATAAGCCGGCGCCGATGATGATTATTTTATTCATTGGCTCTCAATATTATTAAATAATCCAGGTTTTTTTATTGTTCCTAAATCCGGAATTCGAAGTCCGAACCGGAAAGATATTGTTTAGGGATTAATAAAAACAAAATAAGAATCTTTTTCCAATATGCAATTGATTAAGTATTTCTTCCCGCAGATTTTTCTTATTTAATGGTTAGATTTATATTTGTTTAATGAAAAAAATAGAACACGGATGACACGGATTAAACGGATTATCGCGGATCTGAAATAATTCAATTAAAGAATAAACTGATTTTTCAGGAGAGATGCCAGAGTGGTTGTTGAGTAAAGCGAAATCCCGCCCGTCTGCCGACGAGGCAGGAGTTGCGGGAAATGGGGCGGTCTCGAAAACCGTTGTAGGGTTAAGGCGGATTATTTGTAATTTGAATATTGGAATTTCAGCTGCTCTCGTCTTCCGTCTTCCCGTCTCCTTGTCTTTGAAGTAATAATATCCTACCTTTCTAATACTAAAAAGAGGTTTTGGAGCGGGCAAATACCAAAATATATTTTAGCGCTATTCGTATTTAATATCTGAGAT
>JBLNGL010000105.1:0-4219 GCA_050264735.1 Ignavibacteria bacterium
ATCTGCTGCTGGGGATTTCTTATGAAACAGATCCTTGGCTTTTCGCAATCGGCTATCAGCTATCCCGGGGACGCAGCGACAATGCCCTGACTAAATTAAAACGAGGCGACGACTTCTTTGCCCGTATCGGCTATAAAATTCAGGCGGATATCTTTAAATTCGGCCTAGAGGTTTTGTCTATAAAACGGCTTCAGGAATCGAGTGTGCTTGATTCGGTTTCCTCCATTGATGAGGTTTATATTACTATCCCCGAGAGTGATCAATTTCAGATGAATATTTTAGGAAGAATTTATTTACCGGTTCATAATAATTACGGCATTCAGAGTATAATAGCCATTCCTTTGCTTAAACGTGATATAAATGTTGATGGACTTAAGAGGAGCTTTAGTTTTTCAATTGGTGTTCAATTCTTATTTTAATACCGTAAGACCAGTAAGAATTAAATTGCATATTTTAGGACTATATTTTAGTTTGGATTTAAGGTTATAAAAGAACTTATTCAGGAATTAAAAAAAACAAAAATCATATGAATATCAGCATAGGCAAATGCGGCTGCAGCTGTGCAGATTGCCCTACTTATAAGCTCAATCTTAAAACAATAGGCGGCAGGAAAAAATGCAGTGCCGGCTGGGAAAAATATCTCAGCATTAAGCTAAGTCCGCAAAAGCTGAGAGCCTGCGACGGCTGTTCAATCCCGGATTCAAAAAGAAAAACTTATTATCTGAATTGTAAAATCAGGAAATGTGCAATAATTAACGAGGTTGAGAATTGTGCCTATTGTACTGCGTTTCCTTGTAATGAACTATTAAATGCACACAGTCTTCAAAATATCAGCAGCAGAAATGAGTATATTAAAAAAACCGGGAAAGAAATTTCTGCCGGGGATTACCGGAATTTTATTGAGCCGTATACTGGACTTTTCCGCCTTAAAAAAATCAGAACAGCATTATCGGAAAAAGATCTTAAAGAATATAAAAAATTTTCCACTAAAGATGATTTTGCACCCTCAGCAGAAAAACAGGAGCAATTAAAAATCCTTTATTCCATTTTAACTGCTTTATTTGCAGAACATAATATTTCATATGCCAAGCTGCAGACTCTTGAAAAAAAGAGAGAGCAAATTATGAAAATATTATGGACAATCGGCTTCTACGGAGTTTTTAAAAAAGACAGTTTGGAATTAGATGCAAAAACTTTTTTGTCTCAGAAAATAACCGGAATGTATAATTATCTCCGGGAATATTTTAAAGAACTGGAAAATTCCGGGATTCACTGTGAAATTATTCCTTTAATTGATAAAGGCTGGCTTACCCCGATGGGTGGCCTAAGAAAAGAAGGCTGGTTCATTAAATTTGCTTTTGGAGAAAATCTTAAGGGAGTAAAAACACTTAATCTCTTTAAAAATTATATTCAGAAATTAGACAAGAAATACGGCAAGCAGGGTTTCAGGCATTTTAATAAGGCGGATTTAAGCATAATGATGAACTAGAATTAAAATATTACATATTTTCACCTTATCTTATCCTAATAATTAAATATCAATTGATTCATCAATAATATCGTTGCTATTTTCCACCGCATTTTTTAACTTTGTTTTAAATTATTAATCCTTACTGTCTGATTCTTTAAACAATGGGAACAGGGGAAAACGGGGAAATATACGAACCTACACTAAATCCTATATAATAAATTTATTCCATTGTAAATTATAATTAATATGAAAATAGTTTTACAATCTATTTACTCTAAATTCAGATATAACAAAGCTTTTTTTGCTAAACTTATCCTATTCTGCACCGGGGCGTTACTCTTCTCATGCAGCTTATTTACGGAACCGGAACCGTTTGTAAATGAGGATATGAAACTAACGGAAATGAAATCCTACATGCTAACTAATTATTCAACTGATCAGGTTTTGGCTGGAATAATCAGTCTTCCTTTTATTCCGGATTCGAATGTTTCTGAAATTGATCATGTCAGCTTATTCATTGACTCTATCGCAGCAGTTACAATAACAAATTCGCCGTTTATATTTAGCGTCGATACAAGAAACTGGCCTAACGGTAAACATACAATATCCTTTTGCGTTTATGAAAAAGAAAACTCAATGGGTCTATTGGATTTAATTAGTTCCCCTTCCCAAATTTATACTTTACCGGTTGTCTTTGATAATACTCCTCCAATTTCTCCTACGAATATCGTGATTACGAATCAGGATAATCATTCATATATTTCCTGGACGCCAACCGATATGTCTAATTTTTATTCATATGTCATACGCAGAAATGGAGTTATTATTGCCAATCTTTATAATCAGTCTGATTCTTTATTTATAGACAGCAGCTATATTTTAAGTGATTATTTCCGAGTAAGTTATTCCATAGGTGGCTCCACAACGGGGAGCATTAAATACTCTCAAGAACATGTACTTTCACAAGGCGAATCGTTGATGCTGGAATCAGTTTCTTCGGCTGTTGCCGGGCTTAGTGACCAGGTTATTTTTCAATCTCAGAGCCTAATTTCTATTTCTACGCATACTTGTAATGAATTAGCACAATATAATATTAATCAATGTCTGACAATGACGGCAAATCTTAAAGGAACTTCACTCATATATTTTAAAGATAATAATATCTATACTTTTGATATTAATACACTTCAATTGAAAGGCAGGCAACAATTATATTTAAACCTGATAACTAATCCTCTCTATGCTGCCAGTGGCCCAGACAGCTGCATGTTTTTGTCAATTACAAATGGTGATTTATTTATCTATTACTATGGATCGTATGGTTTAAGGGACAAGGAATTCGAACCTCCAGCAACTTTTTTAAGCATATCACCGGATGAAAAAATTTTATTTGCAGGTGATAAGCAAAATATTAAAAAATATTCTCTTACAATTTCCCGTGGAATACCCCCGCCAAGCCTAAATCTTATAAGCCAATCATCAGAGGTTGATCCAATAGACTTATTTAAGGTTGATTGGAATAAATCAAAGTTATTTGTAAAACGGGGTAATATAATTGTAGAGGAATGGGATACTGAAACTTTTAGCCGAATTAAATCCTTTAATTTATCAAATACGATACATGAAGTTTCAGAAATAACCGCGACGTACACAAATTCAAAAAATCTCTATGTGGCATATTCGACACAACTGAATAATACCGATGCCGCTGTTCTTGCAGAATATGACATAGTAAGCGGACAACAATCTCGTTCATGGACATTTTCATACAAAATCCAATCATTATTAGGATCTGAAAACGGACGCTATCTGTTCGCATGTTCTTCAACTGATCAATGGATTGTTGATACAGGAGATAGTAATTAATGAAACGAATTCATTTCATCATAATTTTACTTATAATTTTACAAGATGCGGCTTCCCCGCAGCAAAACAAGTATCCTACTTTGTGGAAAGGATTTATTTCGATTGGATACTGCAGCGCGACGTCCGGCAGTGTAAGTCAATACTATAATACTATATTAGATTCTTACAAGTCAGCCGGAGTCCCTATTCCTACACAAGCGGAATTTGGCAGCACATTAATTGTAAATACCGGAGTTCTCATTACACGTTTGGAAAATATTTGGTTTGGTTTATCTTTGGGTTATTTATACTCCCCAGCTTATTCAAGCTATGAAGATTACTCCGGCACACTGAAAGTAAATGGATTTGTTAGTTCATATGAAATTGCACTAAAGATAAAAGGAACTGTATTTAAAATCGACAATTTTCAATTTGATATTTCAAGTCAGCCCGGGCTCGCTTATTCTTCCGCCTGCATAACAGAGGAATTAACGTATTTTGGTATTCCGCAGGCTGACTATGATAGTAAATGGTCAGCCTATACATGGGGACCAAGCTTTCAGTTAACAATCTGTCCGGCAATCCGATTAGGAGAATTTTATCTTTCCTTAGATGGAGGATATAGATTTGCCTGGAACGAAGTAACGAAAGGAAAGATAGAATCAAGCATTGGAAATTACGAGAGGAACGAAGTGATGGATATTTCTCAGGATGGAGTTATTTTTCTTTTTTCAATGGAAAAGGAATTGTAATTCAATACTGATAATTAAAAATAGCATGTTACTAATTTAAATTGTAGTTTCATTTTTATATTAAATATGAATAATTATTCACAAACGGAGTTATGATGAAACAGGTAATACAAAATGGCAGCTGTATAAGTAAAAAGGTAATTTTTCCGGT
>JBLNGL010000106.1:0-4176 GCA_050264735.1 Ignavibacteria bacterium
TTTCCATAATTTAGGCTGAAAGTAAAAAGACCTTCAACCTCTTTATCTGAGTAAGTTTCATCTCCGTCTTTATCAAGAGTTCTTGTGCCGGCATCAAAAGTTATAAGGAAATCTTCAGGACGGCTCCAGGAGGGATTAGGAAAATTTTTTCCCATTTCTCCTGATATAGCCCTATTGAATCCACGGACAGGATTAAGCAATGTTCCGAAAACCTCCGACCATACCCTTTCGGATCCTGAAGCAGTATTATCGGTTACCATTGAGGATAATCTGAAAAGAATTTCACCCAGATTAACGCCGCCGATTCCGGTATAAATCCAGTCGTTAAAGGCAGGCCGGTATGTTTCACCGAAATATTCCCATATAGCGCTTCCAGTTAAAGACCATATAGAGGATTCCCAGAAATTATAACCATTTGTTCTGCCTGCATTAAAAAAGAGCGCTCCGTGGTAAGGGTGAGCGAAATTGTTTGTCTGAAAATTATCCCCGTCATATTCAAATCCCTTGGATATATTCTGCCACCAGGTATCATTTGAAACATTAGCCCAATTTTTTGCAGGGTCTTCCCAGGTTCTAATCCATTTTGCCAATGCCCATGGAATAAATTCAAGGATTGCTATTTCACCGGCGCCAATCCAGAAATGCTTCTCCGACTCCCAGGTTTTTATATCCTTATCGAATCGGGATGATAAATTAATCCTGCCGAATTTTCCCGCCGTCCCAGGTTCGGATATAACATTGCTGTGATAAAGACTGAATGTTTTTTTACCAAGCACTTCTGCAGAAGACAAGGGAAAATATTGAGTGCTTAAGTTTTCGCTCCTCATTAATAAATACCTGCTGTTTTGAGCAGTTACGTCATATGAGGCAAATAAAGCAGCTATCAGAAAAAACAGTAAAAATGCTTTACCTGTACAGAAAAGTTTCATATTAACTTATGAAGCTATTTACCCTTTTCCGGAGGAAACTGGTCTATAATCATATCTACCGCTTTATTTATATTTGCCGTTCTTTCTTCGACACTGGGATTCTCTTTTAAAATACCCTGTCCAGTGCCGCGCCATAGTAATTCCTGCTTTTCAAGATCGATAAAATCAATTACAAGCGTCCCGACGTCGTACTGCTGTACGTCAACATCTCCCATTCCCATTCCCCAATGACCGTACCCGTACCCGTATCCGTATGAAGTTATATCGGTCTTGGTTTTAGAGCTGAAAAACAATGCGACTCCGAAGTCCGGCTTATCTGATGATAGAGTATAACCTTTTTTGGTAAGACTCGCTTCAATTGCATTTCCCAAACGCTGGGCGTTAAGCTGATCAATTCCAGCTTCCGCAGGGATTGGCAAAAAACCGTATGTTTTCAGTTTTGAAAAATCGTACGCGGGATTATAGTCCTGATGAACAGAAATAGTTGAGCATCCCGCAAATATCAGAACAGCAAGAACTGTTAAACTTAAAGCGTAAAATTTTACCGCTTTCATTAGTACCTCCTTAATATTTTGAACTGGCATCATTCAAAATCATAGTTAAATAAATTTATTATTGATGGTTTCTATATTCCCATTTGTCTAAAACCCCGTTTTGTTTTAGCAGCCCTCGCTTCTTCCGTATACGGGATTAATGTTTAATTATAATTCTCAGTTTCAAGATATGCACTATTATCTTATTATTTTTTACCGGTTTCCGATTTTTTAAAATACGGCAGTGTTGCAGCGACCTGCAGGTCTATGAGCAGCTGGAATTCATTTTCAAGCTGCATATATTTTGCTGCGTCAGTCGGATTTAAAGCTTCAGCAAACTTGTTATAATATTCCCGATTCAGGCTCAGCCTGTCCTCCAGAAAATCAAAATAAGATTTCATCAGCTCAGTAGATTTTTCATTTGTAAGCGTATTATAGTTTGTCCCGAATTCTTTAATAATCGCAACACGTTTATCCGCAAGCGCCTCAAGTTCAAATTCATATTCGCGGTAGATTGGCCAAAATACTGTCGATTCGGAATCCGAAAAAGCCATAATCTCCGTAACGAGCGCTTTTCTATTTGTTTTGATGTCGGATTTCAGAAGCTCAATCAGATCATCTAACGTCTGGGCATTTAATGCAAAAGCGGATAAAAATAAGATTAACATTAACAAAGTTTTTTTCATTTTTTTCTCGCTAAAAGTGGATGTTATAAATAATTTAATTTTAGTGGTTATTAAAATTCTTTATTAAAAAGGGAGTAAAAACTCCCTTAATTAAATTCAGCTTAGAACCACCCGCTGGAAAATGAAAAGCCTATGCCGAAATCCCAAAAAGAATAATAGTTATTTTCATCACCGCCGAATGCCGTACCGGAGTCAAAAGCATAGTTAAATCTTGTATTAAACTGAATTCCGGTACCGTCATCACTAACAGGTATAATTAATCCTGCTTCAGGTGCCAGACCGAAATGCCAGTTATCATTATCAATTATAAAGACTCCCATCTCCAGCCGCTGCAAAATGTAGTATGTACCTGTATTAATGCCTAAAAATAAGCGCAAATCATCTGAGCGTCCGAAATGATGATGAAAGCCTACGAGAAGCGGGAAAGAGTTTATAGTGCGGATTTGTGTTCCGGTTATTACGCCGGATCCCTGCTCCCTTTGAATATTTATCGGTTCGTTGATTTTTTCATCAAAAATATTCCAGCCGGTCGCGAAACCGATTGAATTCTGTTTGTCGATAAACCTTCGACCGGAAATACTAAATCCCCGGTAAGAAACATCCTGAATATATTTTTCGGTATTATTAGCCGTAAGCCCGAGATTCCATGATATATTAGTAAGAAGTTCCTGTGCAAAGCTTGTGCACGAAAGGACAGCTATAGCTGCTATAATAAATTTTATTTTCATGATTATTATTATCTCCTAAAAAGTTTTTACAAAATTATTGGTCAATCTTAAGTACGGCGATTATTGAGTCAATCTTAAGTACGGCGACTGATCGAACATTTGATGTACTGCGTTTAATGTCCTAGCTTTAATATCTGCACCGGTGGAATTGTCCAGCACGCCGTTGGCAGCACCTGCCCAGACAGCGCCAAGTACTTGACTCTGCGAGTTAAATTTTTCATTATCAATCATAGTTATGAATAAGCTTCCAGTTGTATAAGAGTAAGAATATCCGCCTCCGTACCCGTACCATGGATAATACCAGCCGTAATAGCCCCACCAGTAACCGGGATAATAGCTGAAAGTAGATGAAGAGGAATGGCCCGGGTACAAGGCTACATCCGAAGCTTCAGCAGTACTCACCCTTGTATAACCGCATGCTTCCATTTCGTTTGCTATTGCATCAAGCACCTGCTGCTCAAATTCAATATCACTTACGCCGACTATGCCTCCGTCTGTAATTTCACGTATTGAGTCGGGTAAAAAGAATGTACTATAAGATTGGAAATCTGCAGCATCATCTTTAAAGGTAGCTACTAAATCAAAGTCCTTGATTTCTAATCCGTAATCTGGATAACAAGACATTAGTAACGCCGAGGCGGCCGCGAAAAAAACAAGAACAAGCAAAAGTTTTGTTTGTTTGAATTTTCTCATTGTTTTAGTCTCCTATTTTTAATAAATAATGTTTACTTGAAAATTAATCTGTTTTAGTAATTATAGACTTATAAATAGCCCGCCGGAAAATTCGCCTTCTACAAAAGCGGTCCACGAACCTACGCTGACAGCGGCGCCGCCCGAGCCGACCCAAACACTTCCGCCAGAAAACTGCATCGGAATGATTAACCTGCCCTGAAATCTTAAACCTGCCGCATCCGAAAGATAGATTTTAAGTCCGCCGCCGAGGGCGATGGAAAATCTCCACTCATCCTCAAGATTTTCTTTGGTAGAATGGAATAAGGAAGAGCCTACGGTAATTAGTCCAAAAGGACTCAGCTTTTCATTTCTTTCAGGCTCTACAAGCGCTCCTACCTGGAAATGATGTATATATACATCTGTCACGAGATCATTAGTCGGCGGAAGGTCATAACCCGTATACCGTTCCAGCTCCGCAGCAGATGCCGACATGCTCCAGCTTATTTCCGCATACATGTTTTTTTCAACTTCAATATCGAGACCTGCTCCCGCTGTAAAGTTGTCATTAAAGCTCAGGTCACCTTGAGCGACAGTCACATCGCTATTAATGAGGTATCCTCCCAAACCG
>JBLNGL010000107.1:0-4806 GCA_050264735.1 Ignavibacteria bacterium
GTCTAATTGAATTTATGGAAGCATCGAGCATAGGCTTGGAAAATGTAATCTGCCCGATTTTGTTCCCATTATTGTTCAAAATATCGAAAGAATATTTTCTGCCGTCTTTTGTTTTCTCCGCGTATTGTGAATAATCGGCTTCAAAGGTTGTATAAAATTTATCAGAAATTTCCTTCGTAAAATTTATTTCCTTGAAATAAGGGTTCTGCAGCGAAAAGTGCTTTTCTACCGGGAGGCTGACTATGAAATAGAATAAATCATTTTCTACAAGCAGAGTATCTGTCAGTGTTAAATAAGTAATAAGGGAGGCACGATAGAAATAACATTCCGCCATCTTAAACTTCAGAGGAAAAAGATTTTCCTGGGGTATTGCGACTTTATCGTTCCAGGCAATTAATTTTCCGTTCGGAGCCAGCACTTCGATTGAGCAGCCGTTATACGCATCTCCATTTACCGCTCTGATAAGTCTGCCGTACGAAATATTTCTTGATCTGAAAACTCTATGCAGCCTGTTTTTTAAAAGCTCCGAAGTATAAATCAATTCATTTTCTTTTTCTTTATAAAGAACTGTTACCGCTGATTGAATTTTGGAAATTCTGCCGGGCAGTTCTTTATTCCAGTCAGATATTTTTTTATTAATAAGAATCGGAGTGATTATCCCGGAAATGACTATTAGAATCAAAATAAAAAAGACGATAGCAAAATATTTTCTATCGTCTTTGAGCTGCCCCGGTTTTACCGGTAACATATTAAATATTTTTCTCTGCATTAATTAATTGTTATCTGCGATATTTTCCAGGTACCTGCTGATTTTTTTAATGAAATATAGACCTGAGCTTTTTCTCTTTTTCCTTTGAAATCATACGTATAAATGCCGGTTGCATAAGGATTTGTTTCATCGAGCTGGACATTTTTAAGTCTGCAAGAAATAACCTGATAAATTTTAAAGAAATCTTCCAGTACATAATAAGCCTGGTTCGAGCTGTAATAACCGCTGTTACCGTTTGATAAACTCAGGTAAGTCTGGGGGCTTAAAAATCCTGAAATTGAAGAGACATTTCCGATGTTCACTCCCGATTCAATTTCACCAAAGATATTCTGTACTATATTTTTCTGCGAACTAAATGAATTTTTCGGGACTATCTTATTCTCCTGAGAAAATAACACGGTATTCACGAGAACAAACAGGGAAATAATAGACAATATGTATATACAACTCTTCATCAAACAGGCTCAAATTTAATCAATAAATGAGTATAAATCTATAATAAAAAAAGTGAGGCTCCCCTTTAAAGCCTCACCTGTAATCCAACCTGCTTGCCGGCGGCAGGCATCTAGTTGGAATTTCCCCTTGTATTCGATCTTGTTAAAGGTTTTCTCTCAGAAGGTGTACTCTTTATCTTAAGCTGAGGATTGCCTTCGACCAGCTGATATGCCCAGTCAAAAACTACTCTTTCGTCCGTAATATATTTCACCCTGATCTTTGCAAAATGGTTGTCCCATGTCCAGATTACATAAGTATTGCCCGGAATTGCAATAACATCTTTTGTCTCAGACCAGCCGTCTAGAGGTGCATAATCTATATCATAAATATCAGATGTAGGACCCATATCCTGTATGTCGCTGTCATCCCAGACATCGAGATAAAATGTACCTTCAAAATTCTCGAAGAAGAAATCGGAATTTTCATCATCGAACGGCACCGGAGAGTAATCTTTGAATGAATAACCGGCATTGTTCGGGAAGTTTAAATAATCGGAAACAGCTTGATTGTATCCTTCCGGTCTCGGGGTGGAATAAATTACATCAAAGCTTAATTCACTTTCATTCCCGTTATAATCATAAGCAGTTACCGCATAATAGTATGTAACTCCATTGGAAGCTTCATTATCAACAAAATAGTTAGTTCCCGATGAACCGATTAAAGTATATTTATCGTGGTAAGAATAACTGTAATAAACATTATAGCCTGCCACATCACTCTCCCGGTTTTCATCCCAAGAAAGGTCGACTCTGTTATCGCCGTTATACACTTCAATTCCCGAAGGGGGATTCGGAGGAACATTATCGACGTAATAGGTATCATTTACTTCGCATGCAGTTAATGCAAGTAAAGAAAAAATTATCAGCGGGTATAAAATTATTTTTTTCATTTTTAAATCTCTTTTTATCATGAATTCTGCTGTTTTTTTTCAAAGCAGGTGCCATAAAAAAAATTGATTTCTTAATGAAAAAACAAAGATTTACAGGAACACTCCTGTACTAATCATTGGACACAGGTATATATTTTAGTAAAGAATGTGGTGAAAAATTCTATTCAAAGGGCGAGTTTAACTTATTCAGAGGTTAAAAAATTCATTCCGGTAATACATTTTTTTCTTATTAATAACACCGGCTGCTTTCCCGTTAATTATTCTTTTATCGAAAGGAGAATTTATTGATTTGCTTTTAAAATTATTTATATCGGCAGTCCATACTTCATCAGCATCAAAAATTGTAAAATTGGCTGTTTCTCCAGCTTTAAAGTTTGGAATCGGTATATTTAAAATTTTCCTAGGATTTATGGAAAGCTTTTCAACAACCTGTTCCAGGGTTAATACCTTTTTATGAAATAATTCGCTTAAAACAAGACCCAACTCAGTTTCCAGCCCGATTATGCCGTTTGGAGCATATTCAAACTCCGTCTCTTTTTCTTCAATTGAATGAGGGGCATGATCACTGGCAATACAATCGATAGTTCCGTCTTTCAAACCTTTAATACAGGCATCCACGTCTTCTCTCGTCCGCAAAGGAGGATTCATTTTTGTATTAGTATCATAAGTTTTTACGGCATCATCGTTTAAAGTAAAATGATGCGGCGTAACTTCTGCTGTTACTTTAACTCCGCGTTTTTTTGCCTCTCTAACCATCTCAACAGATTTTTTTGTGCTTATATGAGCAATATGAATTCTTCCCCCGGTGTATTCCGCCATTAAAATATCTCTCATCACTATTATCTCTTCCGAAACCGAGGGAACAGGAGGCAGACCGAGCAGCGTAGAATTAATACTTTCATTCATTGCGCCGCCGGATAGTGATTCATCTTCGCAATGCTCGATAATCGGGACTTTATACATTAATGAATATTCCAATGCTCTCTTTAGAATTCCGGAAGTTTTAATTGCACATCCGTCATCGGAAAAAGCAACGGCCCCAGCTCCGTAAAGCTCAGCCATCGGCGAAATTAATTCTCCTTTTCTGCCGACAGTAGCTGCAGCAACCGGATAAACATCTACCAAATGATTTTCAGCCTGCTTTTTTATGAAGCTGACTACTTCTGCAGTATCAATTGCGGGCTCAGTATTCGGCATGCAGGCAACTGCAGTAAATCCGCCGTTTGCGGCACTATCGCATCCGGATTGGACAGTTTCTTCATCTTCTCTACCAGGTTCTCTCAAGTGAACATGCATATCGAGAAATCCGGGAGCAATGTATTTTCCTTTTAAATCGAAAGTCTTTGAATTGTTTTTATCATCTTCAGATAGTCTGCCTATCTTGGTTATTACTCCATCGGATAAAAGAATATCTGTTTCTTTATCTGAGTTTTTATTTTCCGGGTGAATTATTCTGACGTTGTTTAAGATCAATTTCATTTAATACCTTTATATTTTATTTTGCTCCTAAAGGAGCAATTTATTTATAATTTTCATTCCTTCTACCAATATTTCATCCCTACGAGATGAAAATTTTCAAATTTTTTATTTTTCAAAATCTTTAGCATCAAAAAAATCAAAGAGATATTTAGGTTCATATTTAATATTGAATTTTTCTAAAATTTCTAAATACTCTTCACGAAATGATTTTTTCCTATGATGCTTTTCCTGGTTAATAATATATTTAATCACGGAATCTTTTTGGGATTGTGAATAGGAGAAAGTTCCGTATCCTTCCTGCCAGTAAAATTTAAATCTGCTCAATTTGTTTTCGTTTATAAATAATGATGTATCAGATTTTATGTCTCTTACTAAATCGGATAATCTGTTGCTGGGTTCCATACCAAAGAAAACATGTAAATGATCCGGCATAGAATTAATAGCTAATAACTTCGCCCCTTGATTTTTTAAAATACCGGCAATGTACTTATGCATTTCAACCTTAAATCGTGAGACTATTAATGCATTCCTATTTTTAACAGTAAATATTAAGTGGATATAAATTTGTGAATATGTATTTGGCATTTAATCCAGCTTTAAAAATACCTACCTATTTTAGTTTCAGAGAATATTTAAACCTTTTACCCCGGAGGGGCAACATGTTGGTAGAAAATAATAACCGAAAAAAATTTTCACTCCTTTAGGAGTAAAACAGCATACATAATCTCCTTTTAATGTTTCAATTCAATGTACCGAGAAGATACAGCACCGCCATTCTAACGGCAACACCGTTTGTTACCTGGCGGAGAATTATTTGATTCAATCCGTCGGCAACTTCAGATGAAAGCTCCACTCCCCTATTAATTGGTCCCGGATGCATAATTAAAATTTCTTTCCCTGCTTTATCCAGTCTTTCCTGGTCAATCCCGAAATATCTTGCATATTCTCTGATGGAAGGGAAATATTCCCGCGCCTTTCTTTCGAGCTGAATCCGGAGAACGATAAGCACATCATTTTCTTTGATAGCTTCGTCAATGTCGTAAATAATATCAACTCCGAGATCATCAATATATTTAGGGATCATAGTGGAAGGACCACAGACGGAAACTTTTGCACCCATCGTCCTTAAGCCGAAAATATTTGACAAAGCCACCCTGCTGTGTGCAATATCTCC
>JBLNGL010000108.1:0-3678 GCA_050264735.1 Ignavibacteria bacterium
GCTTCCGGGTACCTGCTTAAGAATGCGCCATTTGATGAACTTAAAGCTTCAATTATTGAATTGAAAGAGGGCGGGGCACCGATGTCTCCCCAAATAGCAAGAAAAGTAATAAATTACTTCAAACCGAAAAAAGAGGTCAAGGAATCAGTTCTTTCGGATAAAGAAAAAGAAGTTGTAATCGGACTGGTAGACGGATTAAGCTATAAACAGATAGGAGAGAGATTATTTATTTCCTTTGAAACCGTAAGATCCCATATAAAAAATATTTATAAAAAACTGCACGTTCATTCTAAAGCCGAAATAATAAGAAAATCTTTTCGGGATGAAATTTGACGGGACAAACCTTCAAGGTTAAAGTATTGTTCCGGGTAGTGAAAACCCTTGAAGGTTTGTGGAGTTGAAGAGAACCTTCAAGGGTTAAGCAATGTAATCACCACCCTAACCTTGAAGGTTTATACCGCCCAAAAATACCATTGATGTGGGATTGATAATGCAGGGAGCATTAATCAAATTTATCCCTGAAAAAAGAGAATTTTAATTTAAAAGGGAGGAAAAATGAAAAATATGTATAAAATATTAAGCCTGCTGATTCTGCTTTTAACAATTCATACTTCAGTAAATGCACAGGGAATTGCCTACTACTCGGGGGTCGTAAAAAACACAGACAACCAGCCGATTGAAAATGCTACGGTTAGCTCCATCGGTGCCGACCCGGCATCTACAAATAGCAATGGTGAATTTCTGCTTTCATTTTATGAACTGCCGTCCGATACATTAGATTCTTTAGCCGTTTATTTCACACACCCGGAATACAATACCGTGAATAAGATTATTAAAATTTCTTCAGGCGATAGTTTAACAGGAAATACTATTGTTATGCAGGTATTGCCGGAACAATATACGGTTTCAGGGAAAGTCACTTATGAAAACAGCGATCCTATAAGAATTGGTGAAATAGCCTTCTTTAGTGTCGATGGAAATCCCCAGCATAGCTATTATGCAATTCCGGATGCGGAGGGGAATTATCAAATTTCAGTCCCTGCAGGTTCTTATTATGTAAGATCTAGAGCATCATACAGGGAATGGCCGGCATGGGCTTACAGGTATATTTATTACAATGGAGCAGATAATCTGGAAGATGCCGATATATTTGAAGTTTCGGGAGATGCAAATAGTCTTAATTTCATTCACAGGCTTCTTTCCGTCGGTTCTATAAGCGGGAAGGTAATCGACGCTGCGACTTTGCAGCCTATAGAAAATGCCGAAATCTCGGTTGCTTCCATGCCTCTGCTGGATTCTATGATTATCGGAACGGATGCAGACGGAAATTATTCAATTAATGTATTCGAGGGAGATTATAGTGTTTTCGCTTACAAACAGGGTTACAAGCTGACTTTTTACAACCAGGTTTACAATCTTTTCGAAGCAACACCTGTAAATGTCTCTTCCGAAAATCTTAATGAAACAGGAATTGATTTTGCTTTGAATGCACCCGATACCGGGACAAATACAATTTCTGGAAATGTAACCGATGAAGATTCCGGCCTGCCTCTTTCCGATGCAGAAGTATATGCCATACCTCTTGATGGCGGAGACTGGATTCAATCATCCGTAAATCCTGGCGAAAATAGCACCGGGAAAAAAATAAGAAAGACCGACAACAACGGAGTTTATACTCTTAAAAATGTAAGAAACGGATCATATGTGCTTTTATTCTACAAGAAAAATTATATCAGCGTTTTTAACGGTGGAGTGTCCGCATGGGAAAGCGCCCCGGTTATTACATTATCCGGGAATGCAACTGTTAATGTTAACAGCACTTTAAAAAAGATGAATTCTTTTGGAGGAGAGATTTCTGGTACAGTTTCAGGTACAGTGATGAACTCCGAGTTCGCTCTAAGCGGGACTCTTGTCTCTGCCTTTAATGCTGATGGAAACGTGATCGCTTCAGAAATTTCATCACAAAACGGAGAGTATATTGTTCCTTCTTTGGCAGAAGGAGAATTTACTTTAAAAGCCAGTAGAGTCGGAGCACAAACCATTGAATATCCGGAGAAAATTCAGATAAATTATGTTTCATCCTTTATAAAGGATGGAATAAATCTTCTATTAACTCCTACTGATGTAAAAGATAAACCGGTTCTGCCTAAGGAATACAAGCTGATGCAGAATTACAGCAATCCTTTTAATCCGTTGACGAAAATTGCATATGAACTTCCCAGTGCAGGCTTTGTTGAGCTTAAAGTTTTTGATGTCTTGGGGAATGAAGTCGCTACTCTAGTTAACGGCGAGTTAAATGCAGGCAGACATGAAGTAACTTTTAACGCTAAAAACCTGAGCAGCGGAATGTACTTCTACAGGATTAAAGCCGGGAATTTTGTTAAGACCATGAAAATGATTCTGATGAAATAAGTTTATTAGGGGAAAGGATAGTAAAAGGCGTCTTTTGAGACGCCTTTTTTTTATTTTGCCAAAATAATTACTTGCAGGCCGAAGCGAAGA
The DNA here is from genome assembly GCA_050264735.1 of Ignavibacteria bacterium. Classification (GTDB taxonomy): domain Bacteria; phylum Bacteroidota; class Ignavibacteria; order Ignavibacteriales; family Ignavibacteriaceae; genus DATKLQ01. Next base: position 2,503 of record JBLNGL010000108.1, read on the forward strand.
TTCGACCAAAATAAACATATAAACTAGTTGATTCAATAATTGGCTGGACGAATCTATCGCTTCGTCCTACAAAAATAAATTAATAAACCTGCATCCTGAAAGCAGCTGAATAATTAATCGTTCTTAAAATTATTAGAAAATTTTATAACCTAATTTCAGATTAAAATTAAATTGGTTATATCCCAGTATCCTCGGGGGCTCACTGACGGGCGGGTATGCTATAAAATTTAAAATGAAGTTGTAATCAATAACCGGTGTAATTATAAAAGGATCAAGAAAATCCAATGTTAAACCTGCCGAAGCTTGAAAAGCAGTATTGTAATCATATTTCGGTTCCGATTGGATAACCGGGTTTTCTCTTATAATCCCTAGTCCTGTCTGTAAAAAAAACATATGAAAATTTTGAAAAATATGGGATCTGTAGGAAGTAAAAATCGAAAAAGTTTCAATATTCGATTCCAATTTAAAAGGTCCGTATGAAAAGCCGAACGGAATTGAATTATAGACGATGGATGAAACAAGAGCATTATGCTTATTAAAATAAAATGCAGCTTCAAAATTATAATTTAAATTATTATCTGCAGCATATTTAAAAGACCCGGATAAAGCCGGAATGGAATATGTCTTAGCTTTCCCTAATCTGATAGTTTCACCTATGCCTAACGATAGAATAATATAATCCAGAAGCGGTTTATTTTTTTGCACCGAATTTTCATTAAATAACAGATCGCTGTTCAGCTCAAATGTAAATTGAAAAGTTTCATACGGGAAAACCCATTGTAAATAATTAGGATAATGCACATTATGAGAAACACCGGCGTATCCTGCAGAAAATCTGTATCCATAAAATTCTAATCCGATATTTGCTCCGTGAGTATAAAAATTCTGCAGATGTGTTTTTATGCCGTTAGAAAAATTACCTGCATAGAATTCCTGGAAAAAAGCAAAGTTTTCGGCAAAGCTGAGAGGTTTCCAGATGAATGACAGACCCGTGTGGAGCGCGGCATCGTTCGGGAAATCTTGCCAGTCGGTGAAAATAGTTTTAAATGAAGATTGGCCTTGGCCGTTCTCATCCCTTTCATCGAACGGTTTTGAAATGCCTAAGCTTAAAGGAAAGGAGAAATAATCATTTTCTGCAGCTGTAAAATTAATACCAATATTTAATTTTGTCGGCGG
>JBLNGL010000109.1:0-2543 GCA_050264735.1 Ignavibacteria bacterium
CATGTGGGCGATTCAAGGATATACAGAATCGAAGATAATAATATTGAACAATTGACTGAGGATCATACTCAAGTTAATGAAATGCTTAAACAAGGAATATTATCCGTCAAAGAAGCTGACAATTATCCTTTAAAAACAGTTCTTGCGAGGGCACTCGGCACAGACAAGCAGGTGAAGGCTGATATTATTCCCGATCTTCTTATAAGAGAAGGTCAAAGTTATATCCTTTGCACTGACGGATTAGGAAAAGTAAATCCTGAAGAGATTTTGGAAATAGTTTCTTCCAATTCTGCAGCCCAAGCCAGTGAAAAGTTAGTTAAAATTGCAAATGAACGGGGTGGAAACGACAATGTAACTGTGCTGGTGATAAAAATAAATTCGAATCAAAAAGATAAATCCCAGACGCCTGTTTTTGCAGAGAGAAGAAGAAACAAAAGTAAAATATTGATTTTTATTGCAATTATTATTGTGCTGATCATTGCCGGCATTCTTTCCATGAAATCATTCCCTTTTTTTGATCCGGATAAAAATGATAATAATACTGTAAATAACTTTGATAAAAAATCAAAAAAATCCGTCATAAATATTTCACCAACGGAGGGGAAATCAGAGCCGGTCAAAAAACCTAGTGAAACCGAGTCTGCAGGGAATCTGATTTTAAAGGAAGCAGCTCAATTATTTAAGAAGGGTAAGATTGAAGACGCTGCGGAAATTTACAAACAGATTTTAAAAGAACAGCCGATGCATCTTGGCGCCCTGGAAGGATTGAGTAAAATTGCATTATACTATTTCCATAAAGCTGAAGAGTTAAGATTTAATAAAGAATTTAAAGAAGCATTGAATTATTATTTGAAGATGGAAGAGCTTCAGCCGGGGAATTCTAAAGTAATAGATCTTATTAAATTATGCGAGTATCAAATTAGAATACATTCCTCTGATACCAATTAACCTTTTGCAAGGAAAAACGGAAACCGCGAGCATACCGGGTACTATTAATTATAATTAATTTTAGAAAGCTTTAATAAGTACGATCGATACTTACGGAAAAAATTCAAAATGGAGTCTTCAACTTTATATCCCTTGAAGAGCTTCCGATCATTATCTCATATTTACCTGGTTCACTTTTCCATTTTTTTGCTGATGGATCAAAAAATGGAACAGCTTTACCAATAAATGAAAAATTGATTCTGGTCATTTCCCCCGCTTTTAACCTTACCTTCTTAAACGCTTTTAATTCTTTTTCCGGCCTCTCAACTGAACTTTCCAAATCTTTAACATACAATTGAACGACCTCTGCGCCTTCCATATTACCGGTATTTTTTAAATCAAAACTCACGTCATCTCCATTTACTTTAAGATTGCCGTACTGAAAATTTGTATAGGACAATCCATAGCCGAATGGGAAAAGAGGTTCAATATTATATTTGTCAAAATGCCGGTAGCCCACGAAAATTCCCTCCGAATAATAAGTTACACTGTCTTCAGCTTTATATGTTTTAAAAGCTGAGCAGTCTTCCCACCTCTTAGGAAATGTCACCGGAAGCTTGCCTGAGGGATTATAATTTCCCAGCAGAACATCAGCTGCAGCATTTCCGGTTTCTTCTCCCCCGAACCAGATTTCAAGAATCCCGTCTATTTTATCAATCCATCTATCCATCAGAACAGGAGATCCGCTGTTCAATACCACTATTACATTCTTATTAACTTTACAGACTTCCTCAATAAGTTCATCCTGATTAGCCGGAAGAGTCAGATCCGGTCTGTCAAATCCTTCGCTCTCATAATTATTAGAAGTTCCGACAAATAAAATTGCTATTTCCGAGTTTTTTGCCGCAGTTATTGCCGCTTCAAAAGGATCCTCCCCCGGCAGTTTCCATCCTAATTTAACGCTTGCGCTTCCACCATTTTCATAATATTCAACTTTTATATCGTATGTTATATCTTTTTCCAATTTTACTTTAAAAGTATTTTTTAGAGCAGCATGATCTTTCCAATCATTAATTACAAGATCATCGTTAAAGTAAAGTCTGACTCCATCATCGCTGGTTACATCAATTGCAAACTCGCCGCTTTCCGGTGCCTTAATACTTGCTGAAAATCTTACCGAAAAATTATCTTCAGGAAATCCTTCAAAAGGCGCTTCACCTCCCCAATCGAAATTGATTTGATCGAAAATCTTTTCAACAGGTTTTCCGCTAAGCTCCTTATTATTAAAATATTCCGCCTTAATTCTTCCCTCAAAGAACCTTGCTTCAATAGGTTTAGTATCCCCGCCGAGGATCACTCCCTCCGCAAAATTTATTTTTATTTTGTTACCTATTTTATTCTTTAAAGCTTCAAGAGGAGTAACTGAATAAATCGGTTCCACAAATGAGCTGCCGCCGCCGCCTGTCCTGGTTACAGCTGCATTGGGACCGATTACAGCAATGCTTTTAATTTCATCGGTGTTAATCGGAAGAATATTTTTTTCATTCTTCAGCAATACAATGCTTTCTTTAGCAATTTCATATGCGAGCGCCTTATGTTCTGCGCTTGTAAAAACC
>JBLNGL010000110.1:0-3747 GCA_050264735.1 Ignavibacteria bacterium
CGGCATTATCAAATCCATGGAAACTGGTAACTTCCCATTCGCCTTTTGTCAGCTGTTTAATAAGATCTCCGCTGCTTTTATATAAATACAAATGATTCCAGCCGTCTCTTTCGGAAAACCAAATAAATTTTTCGGGATCCTTTTCAAAAAAAACAGGTCCATGCTCCGGCTCTACATATTTATCATTTTTTTCTTCGAATAATATTTTTAACTGATCCCCGGCTGCAGCATCATATTTAATTAATTTTAAATGGTTCTGATCCCTGTTTAATTGAGCAATGTAAATGAATTTTTCATCCGGGCTCCATGTAACATTTGTCAAGTATTGATCCTTTGGTTCACCTGTTTTAAGCCAAACAATCTGGCTGCTATGAATATCAAAAATCCCAACGGTTACCTGATGGCTTGTCATTCCCGCCATCGGGTATTTAATCGATTTTAGTTTAGCAGGTTTATAAGAAATATCCACCATTGGATAATCCGTTACCATTGTTTCGTCCATCCTGTAAAATGCTAGAAAATTTCCTTTAGGCGACCAGAAAGTCCCTTTCTTTATTCCAAATTCATTCCGGTGAACCGTCTGCCCGCTGACTATCCCTTTGTTTTCGTCATTAGTAATTTGAATCTGTTCTTTATTTACCGCAATGAACAGGTTGTTGTCAATAGTATACGCCGCATTATTCAGGACTGATAAGTCAACATTAATTCCGTTAACCTTTATTTCATTTAGTTCGGAAATCTGTGATTTGTCTATTTCATATTTTAATAGAAGATTGCCGTTCCAGAATTTAAATGAATTTTGGTCAATCCATTTTATTTCAGGAAATGCAAATAATGAGTTCATTTTATTTTTATCAAGCAGCTGATTTATTTGGGATAATAAAATCATTTTAGAATCGCTGCTTTCAGCAGATTTGATGAAAAGAATGTCGCCTAAAGAATAAGAATAAAAATTGCTGTTACCGATCCACTGCAGCTGTGCTAGTGTCTGCGGTAAAAATTTTTGAGGTTCTAAAATTATTTCTTTTAAAGGCAGATTCTTTTCTTGAGAAGCGGCGGATGAAATTAATAGAATCCAAAATAATAATGGATATGAAATGCTTTTCAGCAGGGTATTCATTTTCTTTAAATTCATCTATTTCTCCTCTGTAATAATTTTAGTTATTAATTCCTTCTCAATAACTTCAAAATAATTGTTATATATTTTCAAATTTTTGTGTTTGAATTTCCAAACTTCACCCGGATTTTCGGCAGGGGGCTTATAAGAATTTCTTTTTGAAAACTTATCCGAACTAGCCAGAACATAAAAAGGTTTTTTATAATATTTGCAGATTACAGCCGCAGCTCTGCTTCCGGTTTTATTTACTGCATCACCGTTCTTAAGAATAAAATCTGCTCCAATAATGACGGCATCTGCTTCTTGAATATGCGCAAAAATATTTAAATCCGTAATGAATATTACTTGTATTCCTTCCTTCAGAAGAGATTTTGCAAATAAACGCCCTTCATTCATCGGTCTTGATTCTGATATTATAACTTGAAGATTTTTATTGTCCCGGTGCCATAATCTCAGGAATTCCAAAACTGTCCGGCTGTTGGAAATTGTAAGTACCCTGTTTTTATTTCTCAGCAGATTTTTTGCATTATCATAAATCTTTTTGTATTTGGTTATGAAATTTTGCCTGTAGGTTTTAAAAAAACTCTTCAGCTTAGTTTCATCACCGGATTTAAGTGTTTTTTTTAACTCTTTTAGGTAAGTATTAACTACTTGAAATGAAAGCCCGCTTTTTTTTATCTCTTGTATAGCTTTCCTTACGGCATCAGGATTCGAACCATTTTTTTCCATGAATTTATTCAGCCATCCTGCTAAATCCATAGAACCGGAGGTTTTATTTCCTAGTATTTCATCAAGTGCTTTAATTCTTTTACCCAAATAACCCTTCTCTCGAAAAATTATCAATCCTAAAATAGAAAAATAGATGTCTAAACTGCTTAAATATGCTATTTAAAAGAAATACTTCCAATCTGAAGAATGATTTTATATTGATTGTAGATGCCTTCTTAATGTTTTTAAAGCATTGAGAATTGAACATTGATAGTTGAGCATTGAACATTCTTTATTTTATAAAAGAACATCCGGATAATTATGTTTTCTTTAAAGAATAGAAAGTTTACTTTAGCAAAAGTAATCGCCAAAAATAATTTTAAACGAAATCATGAAAACCTTTTTGATAATATTTACGGCATTAATTCTGACTCCACTTATAAATAGTCAGACTAATTCCCCCGGTTCCGGTAAATATATCCCTGTAGAAAAATTCGATCCCTCCAGGGATCCTGCAGAAGATTTGAATAATGCAGTTGCAGAAGCAAAAAGAACAGACAAAAGAATTCTGCTTGATGTAGGAGGAGAATGGTGCATCTGGTGCCATTATCTAGATAAATTTTTTGAAGAGAATGAGGATATCGCGGATTATATGTACAAATATTTTGTAGTGCTGAAAATTAATTACAGTAAAGAAAATGAGAATAAGAAGTTTCTATCAAAGTATCCAAAAATTCCCGGTTACCCGCATTTATTTGTTCTGGATGAAAACGGGAAACTCCTTCACTCGCAGAATACTTCCGAATTGGAAAAGGGAAGAGGTCATGACAGGGAGAAAGTATTTGCATTTTTAAAAGAGTGGGCGCGTAGTTCATAGTTAGCTGCAAAGTCTAAAGAAATTTTCTGCTTCTACTAAGCTTTATATAAATAGATTTCTTGAAATATAATTACAAAGTCAAATTTTTACCGATTATAAGTACTTGTTGGTTAATCCTACTAAACAAATTTATTTAATACTTGCTTACTGTTTATTGCCTACTGCCTACTTGTTTAAGGCGGCGGGTTAATTGCAGCCTTTATAAAGAAGATTATAAGTTTATTACCAGCCCATTCTTTCCCGCAGCGAAGTAATATGCGCAACATGATGTTTTCCATGCCAGGCATATAAGCTTAATGTTCTTTCCAAGGTGACCAATCCCTGCTCCGGATGATTAAAGGTTCTTTTGAAATCACTTTCCGACATAGATTTCAACAACGTTACCCAGCGTTTGTGAAGCATTTCCAGCAGTGTTAAAGAAATTTCCACAGGAGTATTTTTAGTATCGTAAAGTTCAGCCCACAATGCCTGCTCATACGGTTTTATCGTCGGCTGGTTCTCGGTTAAAGCCAGTTTGAAGCGGATGTATGCATTTAAATGGCTGTCAGGTACGTGATGAACTACCTGCCTTACCGTCCAGCCTTCAGGCCTGTATGGAGTACTCAGCTGCTCATCTGATAATCCTTTAGCGGCATCTCTCAATCTGGTTGGCGTTTCTTCGATTTCACCTATAAATTTTTTTCTCTGATCTTCATTTAAAGGACCTTCAAATTTAAAAGGCCCCACTGGATAGCGTAAATCCATTCTTCCTCCTTTTTTTTAATCTTTATTGAGTTGAAATTATTCATATTTCTTTGCATGCATCTATGCATTTATGCGAGAATGCTGTAGTCATTAGTCATCGGTCATTTGTCTTGTTTTGCTGATGGCTTTCGCAATCCGAAATTCCTTCACCTTATTCATCCAACCATACATTTCACATGCATTCATCCAATCATGCATTCAAGCGGCCACTCATTCATCCATTCGCTCATTCAACCATGCATTCATTCACCCCGATTAGCTCTGCTTTTTCTTCCTTAATCAAATTTTTAATATCAAATAC
>JBLNGL010000111.1:0-5586 GCA_050264735.1 Ignavibacteria bacterium
ACAAGATCATCTGGCATTTCATCGGTAATCTGCAGAGAAACAAAGTCAGGTTTGCAGTTGAAGCTTCAGAATATATCCACTCTGTAGATTCACTTTTGCTTGCAATGGAAATTAATAAAAGGGCGGCAAAACTCAATAAAATACAGAAAATTCTTTTGGAGATTAAAACATCCGATGAGGAAACTAAATCCGGCCTGGCTGATGAAAGCGAAATATCTGATCTAGCGGAATACTGCAAGGAATATCCGAATTTAGATCTAGTTGGATTAATGACCATGGCTCCTTTTACTGATGATGAAAAAAAAATCAGAGAAAGTTTCCGGAGCCTTCGTAATCTGCGCGATGAATTAAACGGACAGGGAATAAATATGAAAGAATTATCAATGGGAATGACAAATGATTTCCTTATTGCAGTAGAGGAGGGGGCAACAATGCTCAGGATAGGGACTGCAATTTTTGGTGAGAGGAAATATTCATTAGAGCAGGATGAAGAATGAAAGTTTCTCCGGCCGCCGTCAGGAAGCAGGAATTCAATACTTCTTTCAGAGGTTATGATAAGGAAGAAGTGAGAGCATATATGGAGAGATTTGCCGATGATCTTGATGAACTGCAGAAAGAAAATGAGCAGTTAAGGAAAGAATTGGAACAGGCGGATATTCTTTTAGAGGAGTTTAGAAAAATGGAAAGCACTTTTCAGGAGAGCTTATTAAAGGCGCAGGAATCCGCGTCCAAGACCATGGAACTATCGAAAAACCAGTCTGAAGCATTGCTTAAAGAATCAGAAGCCAGGGCTGCTCAAATAATAGAAAAAGCAAAGAAACAGTCTAAAGAAATACATGATTCGGTTATCGGGCTTAGAGAAGAGAAAAATTTAATAATCGCAAAGCTGAAAGCTATAATAAACTCACAGGCGAATCTGCTTGAAATGAAAATTGAAGAACCTGCCGACAAAAATTCCGGTGAAAAAATATTAGAACCTTCCCGAAAACTGGAAATAGATATTAACAATATTGCCGATAAAATTAAAAACAGCAAATGAACGGGCTTATCCCAAAAATAAATGAAACCCTCGCGGTAATTAAAAAATATACAGAAGATGATTATCCGGTCGGTATAATCTTAGGCACCGGCCTCGGCGGTTTGGTTAAAGAGATTAAAATTCAGCATGAAATTGATTATTCCAATCTTCCTCATTTCCCTTTGTCCACTGTTGAATCACATCATGGTAAATTAATATTCGGAACTATCGGGGAAAAGAAAGTTGTAGCTATGCAGGGGCGTTTTCATTACTACGAAGGATATTCGATGGGGCAGATTACATATCCTGTAAGAGTAATGAAATTTCTGGGAGTTAAAGTGCTTCTTGTTTCAAATGCATGCGGAGGCATGAATCCGGCTTTTAAAAAAGGGGATATCATGTTGATGATTGATCACATAAATCTTTTGGGAGATAATCCGCTGATAGGAAAAAATGAAGATTCATTGGGACCCCGGTTTCCGGATATGAGCGAAGCTTACAGCCTGGATTTGATCAAGCTTGCAGAAGAAGCTGCAATTGAGAATAAAATTAAATTCCAAAAAGGAGTCTATGTAGCAGTCCCGGGTCCTAATCTGGAAACCAAAGCAGAATACGTTTTCCTCCGATCAATTGGTGCAGATGTGGTGGGGATGTCGACAGTACCGGAAAATATTGTAGCAAATCATATGGGATTGAAAGTTTTGGGGATTAGTATTATTACGGATGAATGTATCCCTGAAACGCTTAAGCCGGTAAATGTAGAGGAAATAATAAGAACCGCGGTAGAAGCCGAGCCGAAAATGACTCTGATTATGAAAGAAGTCATAAAGAAATTATGATTGACAGGAAAAAAACATATAATTCAATTGTTCCGGTTCTGCTAGGGGTTTTTTTATTTATATCAAATTTCCTGACTACGAATATTTTTGATTTCGGGAACAGCAATTTTACCGTATGGTTTGTTCTTTCGGTTATTTGTTTCGCCTGCGGCTGGTATATAAATAAAACACTTGGATGGCAGCTTGGCGGCAAAGTAATTTTTTCTATAATAATAGCTGCAACGCTGCTAGGCATTATTGCAATTACCTATTTCAGAAATTACTTTTCCCCTAATGAACTATTGACTGAAAATCTTATTCTTTACAGCCTTCGCAACATTACTTTGGGTGCTATGGCATTTTTCGGCATGTCCATAGTTGAAATACTTACAAAGCAGAGGGATTATTTAATTCTTCAGGAGAGGCTGAAAACATTTGAGGATACTCTTAAAGATGCTAAAAAAGAAGCCGAGCTGGAACTTAGAGAAGCCAAGGTTAAGGCGCAAAAATTATTGCAGGACGCTGAAATAACAGCTAAGAACATTGCACTGCGTAAACAAATAATAGAAAAGCAGCTCCAGGAATTTATTCAGATTGAAAAAGAGCTTATAAAAAAGTATGAAGAGCTAGACTGAATCAATCTAATTGCATAAAATATTAATCATATAGAGATGTATAAACAGAATTTAGATAAAGTAAGTTATCCGGAAATAGAAGAAGAAGTTTTAAAGTTTTGGGAAAAGAACAAAATATTCGAAAAAAGCATATCATCCAGGGCTGAATCAAAATCGTTTACTTTTTATGAAGGCCCGCCGACAGCCAATGGACTCCCTGGTATCCATCATGTAATGTCCAGGACACTTAAAGATTTAATCTGCCGTTATAAAACTCTACAGGGATTCAGGGTAGAAAGAAAAGCAGGATGGGATACTCACGGACTTCCGGTTGAAATTGAGGTTGAAAAGAAAATCGGTATAAAGAATAAAAGCGAAATATTCGATTACGGTGTAGATAAATTCAACCAGGCCTGCCGCAATTCGGTTTTTGTTTATAAGGATAAATGGGAAAAGATGACCCGCAGAATGGGATACTGGATCGATCTCGGCTCTGCATATGTTACACTTACAAACGAATATATCGAATCGGTTTGGTGGGCTTTAAAAACCTTGTTTGATAAAGGCTTTATCTTTAAAGATTATAAAATTGTTCCGCAGGATCCGAAATCCGAAACCGTTCTTTCATCTCATGAACTCGCGCTCGGATACAGGGATACAAAAGATCCTTCCGTGTATATTCTGTTCAAATTTAAAAATAAGGATGAATACATTTTAGTATGGACTACAACTCCCTGGACGCTTATTTCCAACGTTGCTCTGGCAGTCGGTCCGCAGGTAGAGTATGTGAAAGTAAAACAGAATAATAAACAAATAATTCTTGCTAAGGAAAGAATATCAGTATTAGAAGGGGATTATGAAATAATTGAACACCTAAAAGGAGAAGCTTTAGAGGGAAGAGAATATGAGCAATTATTCTCTTACTTGAGCGTTGATAAAAAAGCGTTCTATATTATTACCGGAGATTTTGTAAGCACTGAAGACGGAACCGGTGTGGTTCATATAGCGCCTGCATTCGGGCAGGATGACTATGAAGTTTCTAAAAAATACAACCTTCCTATGCTTCAGCCAGTTACCCGGTCCGGAAAATTTACGGATCAGATAACAGACTTTGCAGGTCAGTTTGTTAAGGATGCGGATAAGGGGATAATCTTTAAACTTAAAAGTGAAGGGAAGCTTTACAAAAAAGAAACAATTGTGCACTCATATCCGTTCAGCTGGCGGCATGAAGATGTCCCGGTTATTTATTATGCAAGGGAATCGTGGTTTATAAGAACAACTGCAATAGCAGACAGGATGGTGGAGCTTAATAAAAGGATTAACTGGCAGCCGCCTGAAGTAGGCTCCGGCAGATTCGGGAATTGGCTGGAGGAAAATAAGGATTGGGCACTATCACGCGACCGCTTCTGGGCTACTCCTCTTCCTATCTGGCTCAGTGATGACGGCGATATGTTTGCTGTAGGCTCGATCAAGGAGCTGAGTGAGGGATTTATTGAGGAGAACGGGAAAAGAATCCCTATTAAAGAGATTAAAAATCTCGATCTGCATAAACCTTTTATTGACAAAATATTTTTTGAAAAGAATGGAAAGATTTATAAAAGAACTCCGGAGTTGATTGATGTCTGGTTTGATTCCGGTGCCATGCCGTTCGCTCAATATCATTATCCTTTTGAAAATAAAGAATGGTTTGAACAGAAGGCATTTCCCTCCGATTTTATATGTGAAGGGATCGATCAGACACGCGGCTGGTTTTATACTCTTCATGCAATTGCGGCAATGCTTTTTGATAACGTGGCATTCAAAAATATTATCGTTAATGAGCTTATTCTTGATAAGAACGGGCAGAAAATGTCCAAATCAAAGGGGAACACGGTCGATCCGTTCAAATTATTCAGCAAGTATGGTGCTGATGCTACAAGATGGTACCTGGTAACTAACAGTCCTCCCTGGCGCCCCACCTTATTTGATGAAGAAGGTTTAGTTGAAGTGCAGAGGAAATTTTTCGGGACTCTGCAGAATACTTATTTGTTCTTCGCACTTTACGCCAATATTGACAATTTTGAGCATAAAGAAGAATTGGTTCCCTACGGAAAAAGACCGGAAATCGACCGCTGGATTTTATCTAAAGTTAATGCGCTGGTTGATGAATACAGGGAACAGATGGACAAATATGATCCTACTAAAGCTGCAAGAGCAGTATCCGACTTCACTATTGATCATTTGTCGAATTGGTATGTTAGAAGATGCCGTAGAAGATTCTGGAAATCGGAAATGAATGAAAATAAACTTTCAGCTTATCAAACTTTATATGAATGCCTGATAAAAGTTCTTAAACTTACTTCTCCTTTTGCTCCTTTTATTTCCGAGGAACTTTATCAGGACCTTGATTCGGTTACAAAAAAAGAGAATTTTGGTTCCGTACATCTTTCATTTTACCCCCAGTCTTCCTACAGAGACAAAGAGCTGGAAGAGAAAATGGAAATTGCCCAGAGAGTTGTCTATATTACAAGAGCTATGAGGGCAAAAGCAAATTTAAAGGTAAGGCAGCCGCTGAGAAAAATAATGGTTGCAGTAGATAAATCGAAAACTGAAGCACTGAGTAAAATGAAAGAAGTAATTCTGGATGAACTAAATATTAAGGAATTGGTTGTACTGAAGGATGATTCCGAAATAGTAAATAAATCGGCTAAGCCGAACTTCAAATCCATTGGTCCAAAATTTGGTAAGAATGTAAACGCAGCAGCCAATGCAATTAAATCTTTTACAAAGGAAGATATAGCAAAGCTTGAAAGCGATGGAAATATTTATGTCCGGGTTAAGGATGAAGAGCTGCTTGTTGGCAGGGAAGATGTTGAGATCGTTAGCAATGAAATATCCGGCTGGGTTGTGGAAAGCGAAGAAGGCGTAACGGTTGCAATGGACACCGCGCTTGATGAGAAATTAATTAGAGAAGGGTTGGCAAGGGAATTCGTAAACAGAATTCAGAATATGAGAAAGGATGCCGGATTCCAGGTTACCGATAGGATAGCAGTAAGATATTCCGGGAGTAAAGGCTTAATCAGCGCAATTGATGAATTTTCAAAATATATTGCTAATGAAACTCTTGCAGAAAAAATGATCAATGAAGAAATTGTAG
>JBLNGL010000112.1:0-9096 GCA_050264735.1 Ignavibacteria bacterium
TTATTTCCCGATTTTGTAAAAAAAGCTTAAGCTTCATGGTTAATTTTCCTTTACCAAGAATTGATAAAGATGATGAGTTAAGAAGTCTTCTTCTTCCTTACTGCAGGATTAAAAAGGGTTCGGTCTGGAAGGATCCGAAAGGAATGCATAAAATAGCCAGCATTGATGCGGCAGATTCTTCTTCAATTAATAAATTATTAGGAAAAGAAAAAGCGGCACTTGCCATTCAGGATCCGCCATATAACTTTGTGGCATTTAAAGAATTAAACCTGAAAAAATTTATTGATTGGTGCAGTTGCTGGATTAAAAATACTTTTACTTCTCTTGCAGAAAACTCTTCGCTTTATATTTGGCTAGGAGCCGATCAAACCAATCATTTTGAACCTTTTTCCGAATTTGTTCAAATGATGAAATCTTCAGGATTTGAATCAAAAAGCTTCATAACAATGAGGAACCAAAGAGGATACGGTACTCAGAAAAACTGGATGTCGATAAGGCAGGAGCTGCTTTATTATGCTAAAGGAAAACCATATTTCAATATTAATTCGGAATACACCGATATACCAAAGATTTTGAAGGGCTATTACAAAAGAGTGAACGGCCGGGTTACCGAGAACCTGCAGCGGAGCAAATCAAATAATATAAGAGCAGGGAATGTGTGGATTGATATCCAGCAGGTTTTTTACCGGATGGAAGAAAATGTAAACGGCTGCTATGCACAAAAACCTCTTAAAGCAATCGACAGAATCATAAACGCCAGCAGCAAAAAGGGAGATATAGTAATTGATTTCTTCACTCACTCGGGGACAACACTATTGTCCTGTGAAAGGAACGGGAGAAAGTGCTTTACATCCGATCTGGATCCGGTCTTCTGCGAAATTACTTTACGCAGGCTTGAAAATTTCCGAACAAATAAAAAATCTGGATGGCAGAATTCCAATCCTTTTGCAGATGAAATTATGAAAGATAAAAAATTAAAAAATTATCTTTACAGAAAAATGCAAATTGATGAATCATCAATCAGATGAAAAACAGTTAACAGGAAATGCTGAGAGGCTTTTAAGTGAATAAAAATGACTATTAACCTGTAGGACGAAGCGAAGCTTCGTCCGCTAAAATTTATTGAGGCTGGAATTTAGAATTCAATAAAGGTACCTCTTAGCCGTAAGTAATTATAATATGGTCGAAGCTACGCTATCGACCTGCAAATCTTCTAAAGGAGAAAAATGATTTTAATAGACGGGAAGAAAGTTTCCGAACAAATCAGGAATGAACTGAAGGAAAAAATATCTGAATTAATTAAATCGGGCAAAAATTTACCAGGGCTTGTTACAATATTAGTCGGAGACAATCCTGCCTCTCATATTTACGTTAACAATAAAGTAAAAGCCTGTGAAGAGATAGGTATGCGGACGAATAAAGAAGTGCTGGATGCCTCGATACCGGAGGAAAAGCTTTTAAGTTTAATAAAGTCTTACAATGAGAATGATGATTTTCATGGAATCCTGGTGCAGATGCCGCTGCCGAAAAATTTAAATGAAGAAAAAATTATAGAAGCTGTTTCTCCTTCCAAAGATGTTGAGGGGCTGCATCCCGTGAATGTAGGAAATCTTGTTATCGGGAAAGAGACATTTGTTCCCTGTACTCCGGGCGGAATTCAGGAACTGCTGATAAGGTATAAAATTGAAACCGCAGGAAAGCATGTGGTTGTTGTCGGCAGAAGCAACCTAGTCGGGAAACCTATTGCAAATTTAATGTTTCAAAAAAAACTAAATGCAAACTCGGTTGTAACAGTTTGTCATTCCGCGGCGAAAGATATTTCTGTTTATACAAAACAGGCCGATATTTTAATTGCAGCAATGGGGACACCCAGATTTATAAAAGGAAATATGGTGAAAGAAGGCGCTGCGGTAATTGATGTAGGAATAAACCGGATTGAAGATAAATCGCATCCTAAAGGAACAAGGATTGTAGGCGATGTGGATTTTGATGAAGTCTCTAAAAAGGCTTCCTTTATTACACCTGTGCCGGGCGGAGTAGGACCGATGACAATCGCAATGCTTCTTCAGAATACTTTTAAAGCCTATATGCAGTTTCATAAAAAAAATTAAAAGTTGTGAGAGCAATTTTTTATGATAAAAAAAATTTCAAATAATGGGGTTATTCCTTTAGAAAGAATTGAGCACAAGATTAATTTGATCAGAAATCTGAAGGTAATGCCGGATAATGATCTTGCTCATCTTTATGGAGTTCCTGTTAAGCAAATAAACCAGCAGGTTAAGCGTAATATTGACAGATTTCCGTCGGATTTTATGTTTCAGCTTTCTGCTGGTGAATATGAATCTTTAAGGTCACAAATTGTGACCTTAAAAAAAGTAGGTACACACTATAAAACATCTTCATTACGGGCCGGAGAATTGAAATGCTTATTAAGAATAATAAAGCTTTTTGCATTCAAGAAAGATAACCGAATGAATAAATCATAAAGGATAAAAATGCCGCAAAATGCGATTATTCCTTTTGAAGCTATTGAACAGAAGATTTTCATTATTAGAAATCAAAAAGTAATGCTGAGTATCCATTTAGCGGTCTTGTACAATGTTGAAGTAAGAGCACTTGTCCAAGCTGTTAAGAGGAATCTTGACAGGTTCCCGAAAGATTTTATGTTTCAATTATCCAAAAAAGAATTTGAAAACTTGAAATCACAAATTGTGACTTCAAGTTGGGGCGGTGCAAGACGTTCGCACCCCTATGCATTTACGGAACAGGGAGTGGCAATGCTTTCAACCGTATTAAAAAGCAAAAAAGCCGTTAAGGTAAATATCCAAATTATGCGCGCATTTGTAAAGCTCAGGGAAATACTCTCAACTCATAAAGAACTTGCGCAGAAATTAAAGGAGCTCGAATTGAAGATTGATTCCCACGATCATCAGATACAGGCAATCTTCGAGGTTATAAACCAGCTTATTGCTCCTCCTGAGAAACCTAAACAGAAGATAGGCTTTTAATTTAATGAATTGGAAAAGTTCGATTGGGAATATTTCTGATGATTTTCTATTCAGTACCTTAAAAGAATTTAATTCCGGATTTGATTCTGAAAAACTGAATAAAATAAAATTACCGGTGGAGGAGCTGGCAAAAAAAATAGATCATACATTGTTAAAGCCTGATACGACAACACATGAAATTAAAAAGTTATGCGCCGAAGCGCTCGAATTTAAATTTGCATCGGTATGCTGTAATCCTGTATTTGTTTCTTTATGTAAAGAATTATTAAAAGATGAAATAACAGTCTGTACAGTAATCGGTTTTCCGCTCGGAGCATCAAAAACGGAAGCAAAAAGATATGAAGCGTCTATAGCGTTATCTGACGGGGCAAAAGAAATCGATATGGTATTGAATATCGGCATGTTAAAGGGAAAAAATTATAATTATGTTTTTGAAGATATTAATTCCGTGGCATCCGAGGCAGTAAAATCCGGAACCTTATGCAAGGTGATCCTGGAAACATGTTTGTTAACCGATGAGGAGAAAATAGCGGCTTGCCTGATCAGCATGGATGCCGGCGCCCATTTTGTAAAAACCTCAACCGGTTTCAGCAAAAGCGGAGCAAATATAAGAGATGTGGCATTAATGAAATTCGCCGTGGGAAACAAATTGAAAGTTAAAGCATCAGGCGGAATAAAAACCAGAAAAGATGCGGAATTAATGATTGCGGCCGGAGCCGACAGAATCGGCACAAGTTCAGGCGCAAAAATATGTAGAGATGAGCCGGCGGCTCATCTCAAATAGAGTTTAATTTATTGTAAATCAAAAAAGAGAAGAGTCAACAACTATCTCTACAAAATATAATGAGCAAATTTCAGGATAAATATCGAATTGAATCCAACCGGCTTGCTGGATTTGATTACTCTCAATCCTTTGGTACTATGTTACAGTCTGTACTAATAATAAAATTTGTTATTTTGGAAAAATAAATAACAGCAAATGTATTCTTAATTTGTACGGCAAAATACTTGAGGAAGAGATTCTTTATACCCAAAAATTAAAGAAAGCAGAAGTGGATTCTTTTGTAATTATGCCTAACCACTTTCATGCGATAATTATCCCGGAAAGTAAGATATTTCTCGGAACTATAATGGGTCAAATAAAGAGCATTACTACCAAGAGAATAGTAAAAGAAGGATTGAAAGAGTTTAAATGGCAAAGTAATTACTATGAGCATATAATTAGGAATGAAATAGATTTATATAGAATACAAAAGTGTATTGAATTGAATCCTTTGCAATGGGAATTGGATGAATACTTTAATTTGCAGAGATGAGCCGGCGGCTCATCTCAAAGGAATATTCATTGAAAGCATGAGATGGTTAAAGTCTACATAAAGTAAAATCTAGAAAATTAAAACAGAAAAAAAGAGACGAGTCAACGACTCATCTCTACAGAATATATGGTATTGGATATAATAATAAGAAGAACGGATGACGGCTATACTGCGGAAATTCCTTCTTTAAAAGGCTGCGAAAGCTGGGCCCATGATGAAGATACCGTTATGGATAAAATACTGGATCTGGCGGAATTTTACCTGAAGACAAGCAGAAATAAATTTAAAATTGATAAAGCCAGGCGGACAAGCCATAAATCGGTTTACAAATTGGTATTTGATAAAAGTGAAATCTTATAAATCTGAAAAAAGACAGAAAAAAATTATTTCTGTCATTAAAACGCGCCAGTTTTCATTAAGAGTTGTGCTGGAAAATATACATAACCCTCATAATGTAAGCGCAATAATCAGGACCTGCGATGCCGCCGGAGTGCCTTCTGTTTCCTTAATTTATAATAAAGAATCTTTTCCAAAGATCGGGAAGAAAAGCTCAGCTTCTGCTTTTAAATGGGTCGAAAAGGAAAAATTTAAATCGGTTAAAGACTGCTACGATAAACTTCATGAGGATGGGTTTGAAATCTATGCTTCTTCTCTTTCCGAAGATTCCATCAATCTGTTTAATCTCGATTTAACGAAGAAAATTGCTTTTGTTTTCGGAAATGAACATCGAGGAGTTTCGGAAGAAGCCGAAAAATCAGCCGATAAAAAATTTTTAATACCAATGTTCGGCATGGTTCAAAGCTTGAATGTTTCGGTGGCGGCAGGCATTGCACTTTTCGAAGCTTTCAGGCAAAGAAAAGATTCAGGTTTGTATGGCATCAACAACCCGGAATCGGAAGAAATTATCGGTATGATTGAAAAGTGGAATAAAAAGTAAAATTTTATCTTAATAGAAAAATGATACACGAATTCAGCAGGATCGATCGTATTAAAGGAAAATTAAAGCTTCCCGGCGATAAATCAATTTCACATCGTGCGGTAATGTTTTCTGCATTGGCTGAAGGCAAATCTGTGATCCGGAATCTTTCGGAAGGAGAAGATGTTAAATCTACCCAGAAGTGTTTTATGCAGATGGGAATAGAGATTAATAAAAAATCTGATTTCGTTGAAGTAATAGGTAAAGGATTCAAAGGATTGAGGAAACCTTCCGCTCCGCTGGATGCGGGAAATTCCGGAACAACTACCCGCCTGATCAGCGGAATTCTGGCTGCCCAGGATTTTGAATCGGTTATTATAGGAGATGAATCTCTTTCGGTCAGACCTATGAAAAGGATAATTTCTCCTTTAAGCTTAATGGGTGCCAGGATTGAAGCTGCCGGAAACTTTACTCTGCCGTTAAAAATATTTCCGGCAAAAAAAATAAATCCCATCCAGTATGAGCTGCCTATTGCAAGCGCGCAGATAAAGAGTGCGGTAATTTTAGCCGGGCTTCATTCCGATGAAACTACTGCTGTCATTGAGAGTG
Source organism: Ignavibacteria bacterium (assembly GCA_050264735.1). Classification (GTDB taxonomy): domain Bacteria; phylum Bacteroidota; class Ignavibacteria; order Ignavibacteriales; family Ignavibacteriaceae; genus DATKLQ01. The sequence goes on from JBLNGL010000112.1 coordinate 5,850, forward strand.
TTTCTTCAAGAAATCATACTGAAAAAATGCTGAACCTGACGCACGAGCTGAAAGATTCAAAAAATATTATATACGTATCCAAAAAAAATTATCCGGAACCCAAAGAATATTTTGTCCCGGGGGATATTTCAACCGCAGCCTTTCTTATTGTATTGGCGCTCTTGACTAAAAATTCTTTTTTGAAAATAGAAGATGTCACTTTGAATGAAACACGTTCCGGTATTTTGAAAGTATTGATCGAAATGGGGGGAAACATAGAAATAGAAAATCGCAAGGAAAATTCGGGAGAAGTTTACGGCGATATTGTCGTTCAAGGAAGCCGCCTGCACAATGTGGAAATCCATCCTGGAATTATCCCTAATATTATTGATGAAATCCCCGTTTTATCCGTAGCCGGAATATTGGCCGATGGGGATTTTAAAATTAAAAATGCATCTGAACTTAGAGGCAAAGAGACAGACCGGATTAAAGCCGTGTGCAGCAATATGAAGCTGCTTGGATTGGAAACTGAAGAATATGAAGACGGTTTTAAGGTTTCAGGCAATATTGGAAACAATAAAGCAGCGTTTGAAAGCTTCGGTGACCACCGGATTGCAATGGCTTTTTCTGTTCTCTCTCTTTTATTAAAACAAGGAGGATCGGTTAATAATTTCGGCTGCGTTAATATCTCAAATCCGCAGTTCCTGGAGCAGTTAAAAAAAATAACGGGATAAGTTAATCGTTTTTCATTAGTGCAAGACTAAAAGGAAAGACTTCAACCGACATAATTCCGGCTTTAACTGCCGGATCTTCATTTGCAATCTTTACCGCTTCTTCAAAAGAAACAGCTTCATAAATAACAATACCGAAAGTTTTTTCATTTTCCACATCCGTTCTTCCGGCGACAAATAATTTTCCCTCCGAAAGCATATCCTGCAAATTCTTAAAATGGACCTGGATTGTCTCCGTATCTTTCGGTTTCCAATTATTGCCGTCATAATATCCCGGCATTAATTTTAATACATAAATAAAAGTTTTATTGCCGGTTGTATCTTTTCCCTGTGCAGATAGATTAAAGAAAGTTATTAAAATAAAATAAAAGAGAACGCATGTTTTCATAACAGGAATCCTTTATCCCTTTGTGAAAGTAAAACAATGAAATTTAATTAACGGTTATATTGTGATTATCTGATGCTCAAATTTGTTTATTGATAATTCATCAAATATTTGTTTGATGAAATCCATTCCGTATTTATCTGTAAAATAAATAAAATTAAATTCCCTCTCCTGCAGATTGGAATTCGGGAATAAAATATTTGAGACTTTATCTATTTGCCGCAGGGTAATTTCATGCTTCTTCTTTTCTGCCTCAAGAGATTTCTCTTTCAGCACGTTAAGATCATTGATAATTTTCTGTTTATAACGGGTGCTGCTTTCGCTCATTGTTTTATCGATTTCAAAAAGCTTCTCCTTAAGCTGATCAAGTATAAGTTCAATATTATTCATTGCACCGTTGAAAATCTCATTCAGTGAATTTTTTGATATTGATTCTATGATTCTTCTTTTTAAAGATTCGGAATCCACAAACACATCGCGGATTTCTAGTCCGAATTTTTCCATTATTGTGCTGATATTTTTTTCCATTATAGTAGCAGATGACCGGGGATAAAAGATCGGGGGCTGAATCTGAAAAATATTATAAAGCGGAAGCGCCTGGGCGAAGTAGGCTATTTCGCTCGGCCCTGCAATATAAAAAACGGTCGGAAAAAGATAATCCTGGCAGACCGGACGCAGCAGAACGTTGGGGCTGAAATTATAAGGTTCATTTTCTATCAGACCGATCAGCTCATCGTGCGTGAATTTTTTCCTTTTTCCTTTTAGCCTGTATTCATTTTCAATCGGTTCAATCAGGTATCTGCCGCCGTCAAAATTATAAAACAGATTTATGGGACGTACTTTTACCTGGGCATGATATAATTCTTCAAGCTTAGCGCTTACATAAACCAATTTCTCGGTATGCTGACGGAAATCGGAAATTTCTTTTTTAAATATCGGTTTAAGAATATTTTTGACTTTGATATCCTGCGGATCAAAAAGTATCAGACCATACTGATCAAAAATCCAGAAAAGAAGTTCTGAGAAAGCCTGCTTAAAAGTCTTGTCTTTGCTGAAAGAAGCTCTAAGTTTCTCCATCAGGGGCTGCTTAAACTCGGTATCTCTTAAAACCTTGTTCAATTCATCGAAGAAAATATTAATGGAATCGGTAAATTTCAGGTAACCAACGCTTCCGGCATTTTCTTCCGGCAGCTGCTCATCCCCATAAGAAATTTTCCTGATTTCATTATTCCCGTTTATTAAGCTGATTGAACGGACTTCTTCAAAATCATGATCGTCTGCTTCGAGCCAGAAAACGGGGACAAACTGGTATTCATCATACCTTTCATTTAAATAACTGCACAGCTTCAAAGCGGTTATGGTTTTATAAAATGTATAAAGCGGTCCGCCGAGGATTCCGAGCTGCTGACCGGTTACGACTGCCAAAGTTTTTTTCTCCTTAAGCAGTGAAATATTCTTTTGAGTTTTCAGCGAGATTTCCTTCCCTGCATACTGCCCGGCAATAATATTATGAATTTCATTCCTTATGCTGAATTGTTCGGCGGTGTTTTTGAATTTCAGAAGAAAATCTTCTTTGCTCCGGAAATTGGAACCGTAAAAATCCTTTACGTTTTCAAACTTGTAGAGATAATCGAGAAAAAGTTTATTGTGTCCGGGTATATCATTAAAGTTAATGAACATTACATCTCCTAGTAAAATTTAATATTACTTGAGTAAATGTTTCGGCTGAAGAAAATTGAAGTACGTATGAAAAGTAACAAAAAGAAAGAAAGCTAACAAATTATTACGATTTAGAGCATAGAGTCTTTCGTAAAAGTATCCAATTAGTTATTTTACAAAAAATAAATCTTCATAATTTGGAAATAAATCTATTTAAATATCTTAATGCGGCAAGAACCGTAAATATAATTAAGGTATTTACTTCATTTGTAATTTCAAGGTTTCTGGATAATCCGGTTGTTTGGGGTATGCCGGTTTCATTTTCAATTGAACCTACAAATTACTGCAACCTGCGCTGTCCGGAATGTCCTTCCGGTTTGGGAACCCTGACACGTCCTTTAGGTTTTTTAGATATTGAAAATTTTAAAAAATTTGTAGATCAGGTTTACAGGCAAAGCTTTTATATGCAGCTGTATTTCCAGGGAGAGCCGTT
>JBLNGL010000113.1:0-2836 GCA_050264735.1 Ignavibacteria bacterium
CCCACTACGATACTACAAAGCTCAACAAATATGCTAACTTCAGGCTTCGCCCGGCTTATCAGAGAGGCATATGGTGGACAGGCGATGAAGATATGGATTGGACCGAATCTAATGATACGGGTCCTGATGGTGTCTTCGGAACCTTTGATACCGGTGAAGGAGATTCTATACCCACTTTAGGCGAACCTAATTTTGACAGGACTGATATTAATGAATCCGATCAGATCGGATTAACAGGATTTAAATTAAACAGAATACGTCCCGGAGCAGGAAGTCTTGGTGCAACTGATGATATAATTTTTTATATGGACTCGAAACTATGGCCTAGAAAATTGTGGGAAAAATGGACCGGGCCTGATAAATTTGAAAATACTTTGGGCGTGAGAAATTATAATATTGGATTCTTCTTTGCCTCCGGACCTTTTTATTTAGGTGTGGCCAAGACGGAAAGATTCAGTCTTGCTCTTGCTTTCGGTGCCGATCTACACCAAATGACCAAAACCGTACAGGTCGTGCAGACCATCTATGATGCTAACTATCGATTTGCAACTCCTCCTCCGCTTCCTACTCTCCATGCTTATGCCGGGAGTCATTTTGTTAATCTTACCTGGGATAATGCTGCGGAAGATGCATTTGATCCGATTACTAACACGAATGATTTTGAAGGATATAAAATATACCGCAGCACCGATGAAAGTTTCCTCGATCCCCAGATTATTTATGATGCCCAGGGGATTGGGCTTTTAGGGCCGGGTAAGGCGCTGGCTGTATTTGATTTGGACAATGGAATACTGGATTACAGTAATATCTCAGTCGAAGGACTGCAATTTTATTTTGGACAGGATACCGGAATCAGACATTCATTCAAAGATACAACTGCAGTTAATGGTCAGCGCTATTTTTATGCTGTGACTGCATACGACAGAGGAATTGAACAGCTTAATATATATCCTTCGGAAAGTTCTATATCTGTGAACCAAACATTAAGGGGCGGAATAATTCTTCCGAGGAATATTGTAATAGTCTATCCTAATGACCAGGCTCCCGGGTATAAACCTGGAACATATACAAGCTTAGAACATACCCAGGGTTTCGGTTATCCTCCAAATATTGCATTGGAAATTCCTAATCCTGATCTCGTTCCAAGAAACCATACCTTTGAAATACATTTCAAATCACCTAAAGATTCCATCAAAGCAGACAATTATGAAATGTTAGACGTTACAAACGGAAGGATTGATACAATATTTACCGGGGGGAAAGACTTTCTTGCTTTAGGAAAAGGACCTGTAGGTATTGGAATTTTACCTTTAATAAAAACAATACCGGATTTGGAAGCAGATACCCTGACTTCAGGTTTTCTGCCTAATAGTCAAACAAACTTAGTTTTTAAATCAAAGATCTCCAGATCAAAAGATTATCCTTCCAATTTAGTCAGGCCGAATTATCCTGCAGATTACAGTATTATATTTGATGATGTTGTAGTAGACACTTCACTTGCCGGAGCGGGGGTTCCAAGTACACCTGCCAAGTTTCAAATAGTCGGCTTACCCAAAACCGGCGGTCAATTTCAGGCAGATTTCAGATTTTTTGACACTGACGGGAATCAGACGCTCAGCAGAAGCAATGAGTTTGTCGATATCCTTGCAGCCACTCCCCCCGGATCTGCCTCCGCCCGTTCAACTGTCTGGAGGGTAACAGTTGACAGCATTAATGGACCGAAATATGCCAATTCCATTTTTCCTATAAAAGGAGATGTTTATCAGCTGAATGTAAACGTCCCATATAACGAATCGGATATATTCAGATTTGTAACGGATACTTCATTCATTGATCTGGCTCAGAAGAAGGCCGAATATAATGAAAAACCGTATGTGGTTCCGAATCCTTATATGGGGACAGCCGAGTTTGAACAAGCTCCGTATGCTCAAACTGGGCGCGGCGACAGGAGAATTGAATTCAGAGGACTGCCGGTGAGTTCCACAGTGCGGATTTATACTATTAACGGAGAACTAGTTCAAACACTACATCATAATACTGGGTTTCAGAATTATATAGCATGGAATCTCCGTTCCAAGGATAATCTTGAAATCGCTCCTGGATTATATATTTATCATGTTGAAGCTCCGGATGTGGAAGATTTTATCGGAAAATTTGCGGTCATCAAATAAGCTGGTGAAAAAATGAATATAAAAAATCTTTTCATCCATTTTATTTTTACCTTGCTGTTTTGCACGACATTATACAGCCAGAGTAAAGTAGGTACGACCATCGGTCAGTTTTTAAAAATTGAACCCAGCTCCAGGCTTGCTGCTATGGGAAATGCCGGTACTTCACTTTCAAATGAAGCATCGGCAGCATTTTTCAATCCTGCAAGTTTAGGAAGAATAGACGGTGTAGATATCCAATTCACATATAATGAGTGGCTGGCGGATATTAAATATAATTATGCAACTGCAGCAGTAAATTTAGGCAGCCTGGGAACCCTTGCATTGCAGGTAACTTCCTTAAATTCTGGAGACATTGAAATAACAACCGTGACCCAGGAAAAAGGTTCCGGATTATATTATGAAGTCTCAAATCTTTCACTCGGATTAGCCTATGGAATATTGCTTACCGACAGAGTCTCTGCAGGCATAGCTTTCAATTTTATCCAGGAAACAATTTATAATACAAGTCTTACAAACGCAGCTCTAAATTTTGGAGTGCAGTATCAAACTTCAATTGAAGGTCTGGCTCTCGGGGCTAGTGTTTCAAACTTCGGTCCGCGGGCTTCATATGAAGGTAGAGATATTTCCTTCAATTATGACGCAAACCCTGATGTTCATGGCGATCA
>JBLNGL010000114.1:0-2851 GCA_050264735.1 Ignavibacteria bacterium
CTGACGCAAATAAAAAAATAATTTGGTATAATAAAAGCTTTAAGGAAACTGCCGGATTAAAAAAAATTAAGGGAAGAAAATTTGAGGATCTTTTCCCTAATGTAAACTGGAAAAAACAGGATTCAGGGAAGAAGAAAAAAAATTCTGTTGAAACACTAATTTCATCCGAACATCATAAACTTGAGATAGCGACTCTTAAGAATGGGACTTCAACCGAGTACTTTACTTTAAAAATAAAAACCAGGGCTCAGGAAAAAATCACAACCCACCTTGATGCGGAATTACTGAATCGAGATCTTTCTTTTCAAAATGTACTTAAAGAAGTCCTTTCATTTTTAACCACAGAAAATTCAATAACCTTCGTATCGGAGGAGTTACTTAAAAGATGCGTAGCAGTTTGCAGAGGGAATTTTGGTATATCCGTCATCTTTAAAAAGGATAAAAAAGTTGAATATATATATTTTGATCAGTATCAGCATTTAAAGAATAAAAAGGATGCTGAGAAAGAGATTAAAGCCAGCTTTTCTTTTTTAAAGAAATGGTTTGAAGTAAATAAGCATACTCTTACGGCTTTAAATGAACATGGGAATATTGCCTACAATCTGACGCGAGCTCTTCAAAGTCAAACCTTATTAGCTTCGCCTTGTTTTTATAATAGGGAACTTCTGGCAGTAATAATTATTGGAAAGGGGAAAGGAATTTTTTCCTCATTAGACGTTAATTACCTCGAAAAATTTGCTGATCTTTTAGCGCTTGCAATTAATAGTGCTTACAACGAAGAATTAAATAATGCGCTTGAGATAAGACTTCAGCAGGCCCAAAAGCTGGAAACGATCGGGAAATTGACCAGCGGAATGGCTCACGATTTTAATAATCTTCTTTCCAGTATTTTCGGAAGCCTAAACCTTCTCAAAAAAAGGGTCCCCGAAAATGAAAATACATTCCGGCTGATTGATAATATTGAAAATTGTTCTATAAGAGCTAAAGATCTGACTAAGGGATTATTAACATTCGGGAAACCAACCCAGAAAAGGAAAGAGATTATTAAACCGAATGTTCTCTTAACTGAAATTAGTAAAGTAGTGACTCAAACCTTCCCAAGAACAATTAAATTTGAAATGAATTCAGAAGACCGTCTCCATAATTTATTGGGAAACAGTACTGAAATATATCAGGTTCTCCTGAATTTATGTGTTAATGCAAAGGAAGCTATTGAAAAAGAAGAAAAAATCGTTTTATCAGCCAGAAATATACAAGTCAATGAACATAATTTAATAAATTATCCTCACCTTAGTAAAAACAATTATGTTTTATTATCTGTAAAAGATAATGGTTCAGGAATATCCGAGGAAAACATCCAAAAAATATTTGAACCTTATTTCTCGACTAAAGAGAAAGAGACAGGATCAGGTCTGGGGCTGTATGTTACATACGGTATAATAAAAGCTCACGACGGCTATATTGAGGTAATCAGCAAATTAAATAAAGGCACCGAGTTTAACATATATCTTCCCTCCTACGATCCTGTAAAAGCAGAAGAAAAAACTGCTCCTCCTGCTTCGGAAAAAATTATTCTGCTGGCAGATGACGAGATGATGCTGCGGGATTTGCTTGCAGAACTTCTGGAATCACAAGGTTATAATGTTATAAGAGTCGCCACCGGCAAAGAGGTTCTGACAGTGCTTACGGAAGAATTAAAGGTTGATTTAATAATTATTGATTATAATATGCCTGAAATGAACGGTTTGGAATGCATCAGGAAAATAAAAGAACTCGATTTTAAAATGCCGATTATTCTTTCTACCGGAAGTTTATCTGTTGAAGAAAAGGTAGGCTCAGATGCTGACGGGATAAGCAGTGTGTTGACGAAACCATATGAATTCGATACGATGCTTAATACAATTCAAAAATTAATCTGATTTATTTTCTTTCTTATCCACTTCGATCATTTTTATATTCTTAATGTATTCCGAGAATATCGGTTTCTTTATAGAATTAAGCTGATTTAATACATCATTTATTTCCATAATCCCGGATTCAATATAGCTCAGCCGCTTTTGAATATTTTCTTTTGATATTTCATCTTTATTCAGCTCTCTTTTTATAGCTGCCAGAGAAAGGCTCATTAATGTTAAAGGCTGTTTAATTTTGTGGTTAGCAGTCACAACAGTTGCAGCAAAAGTATTTCTCTTCTCAGAGTCTACAAGCCGTTTGGTGGCTTCAGATAATTTTAATGCTGAATTAACTCTTGCTAATAGCTCAATCCTGTTAAAAGGTTTTTTAACATAGTCATAAGCTCCGGCTTCCAAACCTTCTTTGGTGTCTTCAGCACCGGCCTTGGCTGTAACCAGGATTATCGGAATATTAGAAGTAGCAGGATTTGAGACTAATGTTGTGCAAACCTCAAGCCCTGTTAACCCGGGCATCATTACGTCAAGAAGTACCAAATCGGGTAGATCACTCAAGGCTTTGTCAATGCCCGATTTTCCGTCATAAGCCGTAATTACTTCATAACCTTCGTTTTCAAGCCGGTCTTGTAGCATAAAAACATTTTCAGGAAGGTCATCTATAACAAGGATTTTTTTCATTTCACAACAGGTTTAGTTTTAGCGAACAGTTTTTCTATTTTAAATGCAAGCACTCCGGCGTTTACAGGTTTTGAAATATAATCATCAAAACCGTGCTTTAGTATTATTTTTTTATCTTCCAGCATTGCCTTAGCAGTTACTGCAAATACTGGTATATTAGTCCAATTAGCAGTTTCTTTTATTTTTTTTATTGTTTGAAATCCATCCATAACAGGCATCATTATATCAAGAAGAATTAAATCCGGTATTGAAGCTTCTAATAT
>JBLNGL010000115.1:0-2575 GCA_050264735.1 Ignavibacteria bacterium
ATTAACTATTAACCATTAACTTATTAACCATTAACTTATTAACCATTAACTTATTAACTATACTTGAGCATATTAGATAGCATTATTATAGTCGTTTTGCTTATCGGATTCATTCTTGGATATAAGGATGGATTTGTGCGGAAGATTGTCGGGCTGATTGGATTTGGAGCAGCAATTTTTTTAGCTGTTTATTTCTCCGATGATTTGGGAAGAGTTATGGAATCGGTATTTGGAATTGAAATTTATCTTGCATCAATTTTTGCCGGACTTCTGATTTTCTGGTGTGTAATATTAATTTTTGCAGTGCTGAAAAGGATAGTTCATCCTTTTGATAAAGTAAATAATGTTGCAAACAGGCTGGTCGGCGGTGCTGTCGGTTTAATTCAGATAGCTTTTATTTTAAGTGCGGTTTTTTTTCTTCTGAAAATATTCAGCATACCGGGTAAGGAAGGTGCCGATACTTCATTCCTTTATGAGCGGATTTATAATATTATTCCCGATACGGTAAGCTATATAAGCAACTATACACCCGATGCCAAAGAAAAATTCAAAGAATATATACTCGATAAAGATGAGCCGGTAGGTCAGCTAGGTACTCCATGATTTCCCAGGGCACTCTCGATAAGCTGGAATTCCCGAAAATCCTTCAATATATTTCAAAATATTCTGCTACCGATTCGGGGAAAAATTATATCCATTCACTCCAGCCATTAGATGATTTACTGAGAATCAGAGAAGAAGGAACGCTGGTAACTCAGGCGAAGGAGATTTTAATAAGAAATAACTCTTTCCCTCTAGATTATCTTCCCGACATGAATGAAATCATCTCTAAAAGCGCTATACAGGGCGCAGTCCTTGATACAAAATCAGTTCTTGAAGTATTAAAGCTTGCGGTAAATTCAAGGAATGTATTTCAATTTCTGAAAAATAATTCCGAAACCGGTCCGTTTTTATTTTCCAAAACTGCAAATGATCTTTTTGTCGATAAATTATTTGAACATCATATTCAGAAAATTGTCGGTGAAACAGGTGAAATTAAAGAAAATGCCAGTCCGAAACTCCAGGAGATCAGGAAAGAAATAAATTCCAAGAGAGATGATCTAATCCGTTCGGTAAACAGGATTGTAAAATCTCTTTCCGAGCAGGATATAGCAAGAGAAGAATATCTTACACTTCGCGACGGAAGAATTGTAATTCCGGTTAAAGCGGAACATAAAAGACATATTAAGGGATTTATTCATTCCGAATCGGCTACAGGTCAGACAGTATACATTGAACCTGAAGAGACGCTTGATTTGAACAATGAAATTGTGTCCCTTTCATTTGCGGAAAGAAGGGAGATAGAAAGACTCCTGCGTGAATTAACCAAGATGATCGGAAGCGAAAGCAGCCGTCTGAAAAAGTCTATATCCGTTATCGCTTACCTCGATTCAATTTTCTCACGTGCGAAATATTCACTCGAAGTCATCGGAGTTTTCCCGGAAATTAATAATGTGAAACCGCTTTTTATACAAGATGCAAGACATCCGATTCTCCTTAAAAAATTAGGTAAGAACAATGCAGTTCCGCTTAATCTTGAAATCAAAAAAGAGAAAGTTATTTTAATTACAGGGCCGAACGCCGGCGGAAAAACCGTTGTTTTAAAAACTATCGGGCTTCTGATTTCATTGTTTCAGTCAGGGATCCATATTCCCGTAAACCCGGACTCAAACATGCACCTGGTGACTGGCATCCTGCTCGATATCGGCGATGAGCAGTCCCTCGAAGATGATCTTTCCACATTCAGCTCTCATTTATCCAACATTAATAGTATTCTGAAAAATGCCGGTCCGGAATCGCTCATTCTTTTAGATGAAATCGGTACAGGAACCGATCCTGCTGAAGGTTCGGCACTGGCGGCTGCTGTGCTGATTCGGCTGAGGGATAAAGGTGCAATCGTTATTGCAACAACTCATCACGGAAGCTTGAAATTAATTGCTAATGAGCTTCAGGGATTTGCGAATGCTGCCATGGAATTCGATACGGAAAATCTGAAGCCGACATACGTTTTCAAGCAGGGCATTCCGGGATCCAGCTATGCTTTTGAAGTCGCGAAAAGAATAGGGCTGGAAGAAGATTTATTGAAGCTTGCAAATCAATATCTTGATTCGGATGTCCATAAAGTTGAAGATTTTCTGGTCGAGCTTGAGACAAAATCGCGCCAGGTTGAAGCAAAATTAAAGCAGGTTGAAATTGAAAATACTCGTCTTGCCGGATTATCAAATGTTTATAAGCAGAATTTGGATAAGCTTAATAAAGAAAAGAAAGAAATACTTAAACGCACAAAGTCTGAAGCCGATGAGTATCTCCGGGGCATTAACAAAAAGTTTGAACAGGTCATAAAAGATCTAAAAGAATCAAATGCAGATAAAGATACAATTAAAGCATCGCAGAAGGTAATTTCGGAATTAAAGGAAGAGAACAGGAAATTCATAAATGAAAAAATTGGAAAAGCAGATGAAGATGAAGCGGAAAAAATTCCGATCGCTGTTGGAGATTATGTGTCAATTAAAAATACCGCTGCTTCCGGGGAAGT
>JBLNGL010000116.1:0-10754 GCA_050264735.1 Ignavibacteria bacterium
AGACATCAGATTCATAGCAGATATTTGTTAAAGATTCTACAACTCCTTCCGAGCCGGCATAACCTGCGAACCAATCATGTACAATTGCGGTTTTAATGCTTTTCAAATTATTTTCCAAGATTTCTATAACAAAAATAAGAATAAAATTATTAGAGAAGTCATTAATGCAGGCAAGCTGGATGCGGCATTTCAGAGCTTGAATGAATTCCAAAGCCGTATTGGGAAAATTTTATTGTAATGCGGGAGAAATTCTTATAATATCATCTTCAACATTAAACATGTAGTTGTTTTTCCTGGAAAAAACAAAATCTTTTATGGCTTGGATAGCAGGATAATCATTCTCCCCGGTAAACATTCTGGCATCATCAATAAGTATTATGTGGTTTATTTCTGAGTTTAAAATAGTCTCTAATTCAAGTTTTACTGGAGTTTCCAAGCTCCCTTTTGCAGTTTCAAATCCCGAGTAATGCCCATCCAGCCAAAAAATTGCAGCCTTGTTTATTTTACTTATTAGTCTTTTAAGCAGTATTCCGCTGTCTCCGCAAATTATTTCAACATGTTTATAATTCTTAAACCTTTTTTTTGCAATTTGAAAAAGCTCAGGCGAAAGCTCTATCGAAATAATTTTTTCGAAATTTTTCTTTTGTGCATAAACCATCTCTCCTCTAAAAGTTCCTGTTTCAATTAATATTTTAACTCCGTATGCTTTCTGAAAAAATTGAATCACATCCTGTTTTAAAGCATGCGGGGGCGGTATTTTTTTCCCTTCCAAAATCCAGTTGCTTATAATTTTTTGCCTGTATCTGGCTCTGTTTTGATACTTGATTTTCTGCCAAAGCAACATGGTAATTAATTTTTCTTTAATCTTTTCTTTCATAATGCTTTTATTAATAATTAGTTCAAGGGATAAATCAAAAACTATAATATAGGCTGGTTCCGAAATAAGTTTATATAATTAGTTACAAAAACTTCTATACTGTATTTATTTTTAACAGTTAAGTATGCATTTTCCCGAATTTTCTGAAATTCTTCTGTATGCAGGCTATCAATACAGAACTGAATTTTCCGCTCTAAAAGTTTTACATCTTTAGGACTTACTAAAAAACCATTTTCACCATTCTTAATTATTTCCCTGGGTCCTCCTTCTTCCGCACAGATAATAATTTTTTTATAAGCCATGGATTCCAGAACCGTAAAGGAAAATGATTCGGGAACTAATGAGTAATTAATTACAATATCTAAGGATGAATATATAATTTCTTTTGAATCCTGGTATCCTTTGAAAAAAATTTTCGAATTCAAATCCGTTTCATTTATCATCTTGTTTAATTCTGATTCGTACCGAACAGAGTCGGCATCCCCCGCAGTTGTACCATACAAATAAAGGCGGGCATTTCTGTTTTTTAAAATATTTTTCAGGGCTTCAATAACCAGGTGAATCCCTTTTATCCTGATAATACTTCCGATCATTCCGATATTTAATTGATCGGAATCTCTCCGATTGCTTGTATCCACAGGAATCTTTATTGCATTAGGTATAACGATTACTTTTGAAGAGGAATCTTTTTTTAAAATTAATAAAACATTATCCCGGACTGCCTTAGAAACGCAGATAATCTTTTCAGCATGTTTATAAACCAGATTAACTATTCTCTTTTCAATTGAAGATTCGTCAAAAATTAAATGCTGAACAACAATAAATCTTTTGCGGGCCAAAAAAACCAATAGCAGACTGTACATAGCAGCAAATAATCCGTTGGCAAGAATAATTGACGGATTTTCTTTTTTAAGCAGCCGCAGCAATCTTAAAGCTGATATTTTAATATTGAAAATTATTTTAAGATAAGACGATAATCTCCACCCTTCTTTTCTTCTGTAAATCTTTTTGAGAGTATTAATATTGTATGTTTTTATTTTATTTTCTCTAAAAATGTCAAATGGCTTCCCTTCAGGGGAAGCAATGATAAAATCATAGTCCTTAACATTCTTGCAGAGAGTCAATAAAAACTCTTCACCGCCTCCCCAATTCTGCATTACGGAAATTATCAGGATTTTTTGATTACCCGTCATGAACTGATTCTTTTTATAACCGAAAATGATTTTAAGCAAAGGAAAGTTAAAAAATGAATTCCGTTTCTCAGCAATAAAAAAATAAAGCCTTTATTTCTATAAAACCGGTATGAAGCTAAGTTCAATCCTCTTTTCATGGATAAATATTCGAGTCTTTTCTTTTTCTCTTCCCAATCGGAACTAAATTGATCCGGATGGATCCGGTAATATGCATGTATGTGGGGAAGGAATATAAAATAACCGAATTCTCCCAATCTGAGCCAAAGATCGAAATCTTCTATTTTTAATTCCGGATCCTCGTCAAATCCTCCAGCCATATCCAAATATTTTTTGCTGACTAAAACTGTTGAGAGAGGTATGGAATTTCCTTTTTGAATCAGATCGTTTTTGTTTCTAGCAGCTTTATGAAGCAGCGGAAGAACTTCGTAATAGGGAGAAAATATATTGGCACCGAAAGTTATGGAGGCTGAATAAACCAGAACAGCATCCTGATTTTTTTGAATTGAGTTGAACTGCTCTTCAAGCTTATACTTTTCCCAAACATCATCTCCGTCCAGGAATGCAATATACTCTCCTTTTGCTTTAGCAATTCCGTAGTTCCTTACTGTTGAAGGTTTGCCTGAATGAGAAATTGAATAAAACTTAATCCTTGAATCTTTAGCCGAAAATTCTCTAACAATCTCGGCAGTTTTATCAGTTGATTGATCATCAACGACTATAATCTCAAAGTTTTGAAATGTTTGATTAAGAACGGAAATTACAGCTTCCTCAATAAATTTTTCCGAATTGAAAGAGGTGATAACAACCGATATGAGAGGATTTCCCGAATCCATATTAAATGAGGTGATTTCCTGCTAACTTTTTAATAATTCAAAAATTCCGCATCCGTAATTACAGCCGAAGTTCGTTTCAATATTTGGTTTATTCAATTCAACATCTTTTAAAATTTGGTTTTCATCATTTACATAGGAAAAAGATTGAATTTTATACTTCCCGGAAAAATAATTTAAAAGATATTTTACCGAAAAAATGCGGTGTGCGTCGTACTCAATTCTTTGCGGTCCGATAAGAGTTGAAAAATAAAATTTCCCCTTAGGCATCAGCATTTTGTATATATTATCCAAGCCTTTCAGGTGCCCGTTGGGGTCCAACTTATCACCGTACCTGCCCAATCCAAAATGTTCTATTGCATGGAGGCATGAAACGGAGCCGGTGTAATTTGAAAAAGAAAAATCCTCATTCATTAAATCTGCCTGGATAAATTTTATATTCAGCACTTTCAGGTCAAACGGACGGATATCAAAAACTTCTACATCGCGGAAGCTCGCAAGGATAGAAACAAAACCGTCGATCCTTGATCCGATGTCCACATGTTTTTCCGGATTAGTATTGAATATCTTCTGCGCCACCAGAATATCCTGGTGAAAATAATGCAGCGGAATTTCCCCTGCTGCACCGTATCTGTCATGGAAATTCGGTAATAAAGCTGAAATCCTGAATTCGGAATTTTTTTTATTTATTTTTCTGAACCTGAAATAATTTCTAAAGAAAGGGAGAACTCCTTTTAAAGAATTACGCGTGATTTTGGGAAAGAATCCAAACTGCCGGAGAATATTATGAAACTGGTTCAACAAATTTAAATTATTCAAAATAATGAGTAATTAATTTTCAATCCGGACTACCAGGAAATTAGTTGTTCTAAATTGTTCCTGAATTTCCCGGTAGCTGCCCATCGGGATTAATCTGCCGGAAGGGGTTATTCTGTATATCTCCATCTTCAGGTTTTTAAAAAAATAATAAAAGTCCTGGTAATATGTTCTTGTATCGATGTTGCATCCGCCGAATTCAAAACTTACCATTCTGATCCCATTCTTTTCAAACATTTCGATGCTCCCTTCCAGAACTTCCATTTCATGTCCTTCAACATCCACTTTTAATAAATCAATATATTTAATATTCTTTGAAGCACAGTAAGAATCCAGGGTTTTTATTTGAATTTTTTCAGATTTATTAAATTCAATATTGAAATGGCTCAAATTTCTTTTTGTCAAAGAAGCCAGGCCGGATCCTTCCTTTTCGTAAAATAATTCGGCAGTTTCTTCTTTTTTTCCTAATCCGAAATTATTTAAAATTACATATCCGGAAGATGCAAGTTTTTCTGTCAGTTTTTCAAATGAATACCTTGAAGGTTCAAATGAGTGGATCTTAAAATTTATTTGACCTCTCAGACCGGATACTACCAAATCCGAGAATTGTCCTTGATTTGCTCCCACATCAAAAATAGTTGCTTCCGGCAGGTTTAACTCTAAAAGTTTTTTTATTAAAACCTTCTCGCCGCTGCTGTAAACAGATGTTCCCGAACCTATACCCATTAGATGCAGGGATAAAAAAATATTTCTCTCCAGTAATGTTTGCATAAATTTGAAGCCGGTCAGTTTAAAAAGAAATCTTTTCAGGTAATTCATCTTTTAATCAATCTGAGGTAATTCGATCAACAACCGTTTTTAAATAATTCTGTGATATATGATCCCTAAGAGATCTTCTATAACCATTTTCCGCGATTTCATTCCGGAGATTATCTTCATTGAGAAAGAAATTAATTTCATCAGCTATATTCCTGGCATCCTCGTATACCGCAATTTCTTTATCAATTTCATATGAAAGATTTAAACCTGGAACAAAATAGCTCAGCTGAAAACCGCCGCAGGCATTTATTTCGTAATGGCGCCCTTTGATTTGCTCTTTGCTTTTTCTTAAAAGAAGAATTTCTTTAATCGCCCTTAATGATCTGACGGAATGAAAAAGAAATGCCGTATCAAAGCTTATGCTGTTTGAAAGATTCAGATTTATCCTGGTCTGGTTAAAGATTCTGACCATTTCATCCTGGGAAATCCAGGCATCAGCCTTCCATCCTCTGCCGAAGACTTTTACCTCAATTCCTTCCTTTTTAAGCTTATCTATTATCCATTTGCGGTAGGGACTAAAGCCGCCGACAAATGATACATCATATATTTTTTCAAGATCAAGCTTTTTATAAATGCGGGAATTAAATCCGAAAGGGGAGTAGATGACATTCTTAAATCCTTCCGAAAGATATTTCCGGTGCATGTAATAATCAGGTGTGGAAAAGTAGTCAAAATATTTAATCCAATGCCTTGCAAATTTCTGGCGCCAGGGATCGTCGAAAAAATAAACCAGTGTTTTAGTTTTTTTTCTTATGGAATCCAAAGTGCCTTCATCCATTTCATTTTGGAACAGGCAAAAGACAGCCGCTTCCGGTTTCTCACTATTGAAGAAATCCGCCATATTTTTATTCATTTTTTCTTTACCATTCTGCATGCAATCGGCTAAAAAATCAAAATGAACTACATTCTCCTGACCAAAAACATCAACTAAAGGGGAAAAAATATTTATATACTCATAAGAATATCCCCTCTTCTCATTCCCGTAATCAAATTTCATTAAAACAGCAGCAATTTTCATTTTCTTAATGCAGCAACAAGTTTTTTATTAATTAAGCTTATAGAGATAAAAAAAATAATTCCCACTGTAAGCACTGCATATGCAGCACCTTTTACTCCAAAATAATTTATTAATATAAGACTTAAGACGACTGATATTATTCCTATGGAAACTTTGGGGATTAAATAAACTTTCGGACTATTCAGTGCCAATCCTAAATTTATCATTGTCTGTGCGGTTAAGAAAAGGCCGGTTCCGAATGTAAGCAGCGGAAGGAGCTGATAATAAATAAGATATTCCTTGTAGCTTATTAATAAGATTAGATATTTTCCGAAGAAAAAAGTAACTATAGTTGAAACTACCGTAAGTGCAGCAACAAGCCAGCTTAAAATAAAAATATAATTTAAAGCGTTTTCCGTCTTTTCATGCTCATTTAAATTCGTGAACTGCTGAAAAATAATCGGAAGAGAAAATTCATTTAGCAGGGTATTAGGTATCCCTATTAAAATAGCAACCAGACTTATCATAACCGAGTAGATTCCTACATCTGAAGTTGACAGCATTTTTGCAATAATCCATTTTTCACTGTTCAGCTGAAGCCACCCCGATAATCCCCAAACCAGAAAAGGAGTTGAATAGGTGATTAAAGCGGTGAAAATTTCTTTCTTTACTGATTTTGAAGAAGCTGCTGTATCATGCATACTCTTTTTAAAGAAGAAATACTTAAGCATTGAAAAAATCAATGCAACAAAGCTTAAACCGATTAGAATATTTAAAAGGGCTAAGCTCTTATAAAACAACAGAGATAAAAGCACTATTATAATTGCTAGTTTTTCAAGGCTCTGCAACACGGAATTTTCTTTTCTTTTCCGCAAAATATTAAAAGAAGCATTAAAGAATTCACTTGATTTTGAAAAAGAAATGAAAGTTCCGGTAAAAAGAATCAGCAGTAAATAATTTTTATTGAAGAATGACTGAATGCCTAAGGCCAATGGTAAAACAACTCAACGCAGCCCAATTGTAGAAAAGAAAATGAACCTGATCATCATCTTTGTAAACAACGGAGTTTGATTTTTTTCTGCATAAATATAAAAAAACCGGGTGAATCCCTGCTGTATTGGTCCGTAATAAACCGCACTTAATAAGAATGAAAGGGTAATAATTAGAGAATAAATTCCGTATTCTCCGGTACCGATCCGGGATATGATTTTGACTGTAAAAAAACTAAGCACGAGTATTACAATTTGTCCGCCTGTAAACCAGAATAACTCGCTTGAGCTGTTTCTGCCTTTCTGCCAAATTATGGAAAAATATTCCTTGAATCTTTTCAGCATTAAACTATTTGAAAATCTTTCGTTAATTTTCCCTTCAATAATAATAATTTACCGGCAAATCACTTGAGCAATAACTTGAAAATATCCTCGGTAATAATAGCAAAAAATGAGGAAAAAAATATTTTTAAGTGTCTTCAAAGCCAGGCCGGATGTATTGACGAAATTATTGTATTAGTTGATAATCTCACCACCGATAAGACTTTAGAAATAATAAAATCATTTCCATCAGTTAAGTATGAATCAATTGAATGGCAGGGGTATTCCAAAACAAAGAAATACGGAATTTCTCTTTGTTCAAACACCTGGATATTCTGGATTGATGCAGATGAAGCTTTAACGGAAGAATTATCCGAAGAAATAAAAAGGTTTAAAAATTCGAAACCTGCTTTTTATGCTTATACCGTTCCGAGAAAAGCCTTTTTTCTCGGCAAATGGATAAAGCACAGCGGCTGGTATCCTGCAAGAGTAACCAGGTTATTCGATAGAAATTTTATCGATGTAAGCGAAGATGAAGTTCATGAACATCTTATACTAAAAGGGAAGCCCGGGTTGAAAGTAAAATCCGGTGCATTAAACGGCAATATAGAACATTATACTGATCCGGACATAAACCATTATTTTTTAAAATTCAACAATTATACAACTTTGGCAGCTGAAGAGCTTGCAAGGAAGGGGAAAAAATTCCGTAAAGCGGATTTGCTTCTGCGCCCTCTTTGGATTTTTATAAAAATGTATATAATTAAATTGGGCTTTTTGGACGGAACCGAAGGTTTTATTTTAGCTGTCTTTTCATCAGCATATGTTTTTACAAAATATTGTAAATTGTGGGAGCTGAGGAGGGGAGGTAATAGGGGATAGGGGTTATATGGGGTATAGGGGATTAATGATATAAATGTATAAACGCCAAAAAATATTATCGAAAATTAAAAAATGTCATCTAATAATTCAGAATATAGATTAATTGGCGACGAAAGTTTTTATTTAAAGGAACCCAATGAATTTTGATATGAAAATAAAGATTTTACTACATAACGGCTTGGTGAAATGCCGGGAAGTTAAGTTATTTTTTTATAAGAAAGTCTTACCTTTGCTGGCACAAGGAAGTAAAATATAATCTGGATATTCAGATCAGAAAAGCATCTATCAGTATAACTGCCAATATTGCTGAAGGTTACGGAAGATATCAATCTCAAGAGGGAGTTCAATTTATAGAATCTCAAGAGCTTCCTTATTTGAACTCAAAGACCATCTCCTAAGTTGTTATGATATTGGCTATATTAACCTTAAACTTAAGGAAGAAGGTGAAAACTTAATCAAATCCACAAAGATTAATTTGAATGGTTATATTAATTATTAATAATAAAATAGAACAAGAAAAATAAAATTGAGCTGTAAAACAATTAAGTCCTTATACCTTTATACATTTGTGCCCTTATACCTTTATACCATAACTATTGGGAGATGGAAACCATGGAACAAAACATTAATGAATTACTCTTTATGCAGCTAGTAATGCAGAATCAGCACATGTGCATGATTTCTCTGGGGAAATTGAAGAACCCTGTTACCGATAAAATTGAACGGAACATGGAGTATGCAAAGATGATGATCGATACGCTTGACATGCTTGCAGCGAAAACAAAAGGAAATCTTTCCGACTATGAAGACCGCTTTTTAACCGAGGTGCTGCGGGAGTTGAAATTGAATTATGTTGATGAAATAAATAAGGATAACCGGCAAAGCGGTAAAGAGAATAAAGCTGAAGAGTCTAAATCATCAGAGCAAGCTCCCGAATCAGGGGAAGCAAAAAACCAGTAAATGAAGGGCAGAAAATGACTGTCGGAATTATTGCTAATATTAACAAAAAGAATGTTTACGAAGTAATCTCGGCTTTTACCACAAAGCTGAAGAAAAATAAAATTAAATTTTATTTAAGCGATACACTTCTGGCTAAAAAAAGTTTTCTTGACAAAGAGATAAATAAAACGGGTTTTGTTTCTAATGAATTATTGTGCAGGAAAAGCGATTTAATTGTTTCTATCGGAGGAGACGGAACAATGCTTGCAACAGCATACCAGGCTCACTATTATGATAAACCTGTCTTTGGAGTTAATTTCGGTAAACTAGGTTTCCTTGCGGAAGCCAATATAAATCAGCTAGATTACTTTATTGAAGAACTGAAAAACAACCGGATAAAAATTGTCGAACGCATGGTAATAAAAGGAGAGTGTATAGGGAGAAAAATGGAGAAGCTCTATGCAATTAACGATATAGTTATAGAAAAAGGCGCTTGGCCTAAAATGATAGAAATATCGATCAGTGTTGGGAAAGAGCTAGTTACCACTTTCTCTGCAGACGGATTGATTGTCGCCCCACCGATTGGATCAACGGGATATTCAATTTCAGTGGGCGGACCGATTGTCAGTCCCAAAACCGATGTAATTACATTAAGCCCTATTTCTCCGCATAGCCTCACGGTAAGACCGTTAGTCCTTCCAAGCAATGAAGAAATCACCATTAATGCGGATTCTCTTTACAAAGAAGTGCAGGTTAATTGCGACGGACAGAGAGTATTTGCATTTCCTCCCCCGCTGAAGATAAAAATCTCGAAGAGCAGCAGACCTTTAAAGCTTGTGCATACCTCTATAACAAATTATTTTGAAACTCTGCGCAATAAGCTGCTCTGGGGAATAGATCTGAGAAAACGTTCCATTCTTGAACCTTAAAAAAGGCTGATCCTTGAAAAAACTTTTTCTAGTATTTTTAATGTTAATATCTCCGGCGGCAGCTCAAGATACCAACAAGGTAATAACTGATGAGGAATCGGGAAAAAATATTCTTATCGGGTACTGTACAAGGGAAGCTTTTGAAGACACAAACTTTTCGTGGTGGTTTAATGCGGAATATGAAATGTATGATGCCGATTCTACATTATTGTCCGAAATAAATCCGCTCACCGGGGAAACCACAATAACTGCAATTATAGGGACATGGTGCAGCGACAGCAGAAGAGAATTGCCGAGGTTTTTTAAAATTCTAGATCAGCTCGGGTTTCTGCAGGAAAACCTTACAATCATTGCAGTAAATGAGGAAAAAGAAATCCCGGGAAGCAATATTCCGGAGAAATATGATCTCCAATTAGTTCCTACATTTATTTTTTACAGAAACGGATCCGAGTTAGGCAGGATTCAGGAGACACCTGAAGAAACTTTGGAAAAAGATATGCTTACAATTTTAAAAAGCGGACAGTAGGAAGAGATCTTTCCCTTTAAACAATCTTTTAAATTATTCTCCATTATAAAATGGAAAAAAAAATTTTTATCAGGGTAATTTTATTTTTCGTTCCGCTCAATTGTTCCATCCTGAAAAATCCCGATGAATCATTAAGAGATAAGACTATCCCCCATAAATTTTCTAATAAAGGCTTACATATTACTTCAAAAGGAACGATAAAGACATTAGCTGTTCTCATTCAATTTTTAAATGACAGTACCCATCCGGAAAGCAGCGAATGGCCTGTCAACCAGCCCCCGGTTTTTTTAAATACATATCTCGATTCTGCCGACAATATTGTCTCGAGCCCATGGAGCTTTACCGATTATTTCAGAAAAATGTCTTTTGACTCATTAAAGATAATAGGCAAATCTTATTTTTTTATAACACGGCATTCAGAAAAATATTATAGGGATACACTTCGCCTCGGAGATGCAGCTTACGGAGAAGTTAACCGGGAAGCACTGCGGAATCTTGATCCTTTAATTAATTTTAAATTATACGATAACTGGACCTTCAAATCCAACTCACATACAGACACCTCAGACGGAAAAGTGGATTTGATAATTTTTCTCTACAGGAACAGCATTTATCCGCCCGGAGAACCAGCTCAGG
>JBLNGL010000117.1:0-3492 GCA_050264735.1 Ignavibacteria bacterium
GTCTGTCCGCCGCTTAAAACATTTAAAGTATACCAGTAAGAAATTTTACGCCACGGATGGTCGTTATAATGAATCTCGGAGTAAAGATTTTTATTCCTCGGGATTTGCGGAAAGCTGTCTTTAATATTCAGCACTCTTGCTTTTCTTAGTCCGGAAACCGGAGAAGACAGAACAGTATCTCCTAAGAAAATTATTAGGGTATCCCCCGCGGAAACATCAAACCTGTAAAAATCAGGAAATTGGTACCAGATCGTCAGTTTTCCTTTTTTAGTTTCATACTCGTCCATAAAAGTTCTTATATCAGGATCGGAATAAATGCGTCCCCATCCTTCAGACTCCTTAAGCCCCTGTTTGCTTCCCAAGCTAGCCACCGGAATTTTTATCCTTTTGAGATTTTCAGGCCAGTCTTTGAAAATTTCTTCCACAACATAATAAGGCATTCCTGCGGTTATTTTCCCTTTCATCAGGCTGTCCACCAGACTATTATTTCCCGCCTGGTTTTTGAAAGATGAAATATCCGGTTCACCGGCAATAGGATAAGAGATGCATCTTATCTCAACAAATAACAATGAAAATACAATATAAGCGAGCCCAATTTTATAATATTTCATCCTTATTACTCCGAATAAAAATGGCACAACTATAAAACGGAACGTTGATGCAGCTACTGAAAATGATGAAGGGGATTGAAATGCCTTAAGAAATAATTTTAATTTTAAAGTAATGCAGCATTTCTTAGTTGAAAATAAATTACTGTTTTGATAAAGTCAATTTGGATTTTATGAGGTGTTGAATAAAGCATAGATTAGGAGCATATCTATCGAAAATATTCATCCTAAAGAATAGGTAAATGGTAAGGTTGATAAATTGAATAAGGTAATAAGGTTAATTTATTTGAAGAGAGATTTGTACTACTAAGGTTAGGACAAATGATAAGGTTTTAAGGAAGATTTTTATTCTAAAGTAATCTAAAATAATTACGGAGCAAAAGGAAACCTTATTAAATCAGTTAACCTTAGTAACATAGTATAACCGCCAATACAATAACCTTATTATCTTATTGTATAACTGGAAAGCTAATCCCACTTTGCGGGATGGACAGCATATTACTGATTCAGACATAGTGATTATGTTGGATTCAGACCTGTCTTGCCTGCCTTGTCGGCAGACAGGCCGCCAGGCAGGTTAGAATCTGTACAAAACAGTTTATTTATCAAACTAATACTCTTTTCGAATTTATTTTGGACAGCATAGATTTGAAGCTGCAGGTTATTAAAGGATATTCACCGGGAGACCCGGAATTCCTCCTCAAAAAAATTGGCTGCCTTTTACATTAATTATGAACAAGAGAATTATCAATCTATTTATAGTTTCAATAAATATTTATCATTTCAATAAAAAAGACTTATATTGATTCTGATGTAAAATCTGAAAAAATAAATTATAGAAGCTTCTTTAATGGTATAGTTTTGGCTTTTCAGATATTTTCCTGAACAGATTTACACCAATGCATCAACCATAGTTTAATTTCGTTGAAAGGAATCAAATATGAAAAAAAATTTTGAAATCCTTTTTATGCTCCTTTTCTTTTATACTCCGTATATTTTTTCTCAAGAAAAAAATGAAATTGAAAAAGGAATTAATTTTATTCAGACCAAAGTCTATTCTCAGGAGGCTGATGCCGGAATCCTCAAACTTTATGAGGGGCTGCGGGTCGCTGATGTTTCCGACGGAATGGATATGGCGGGTCTGCCGGGAACCGGTTTAGTGGATCATGCAATCCATCCCGATTGGACCGACAGAAAAGAACTGACTCATCAATTCCGGGGAATTGCCGTTACAGTCCGGTATGTCCCTACCCAAAAACCCGACAGGCCTAATCCTGATCAGAAATTCCAGGAATGGGAGGGAAACTTTTATAATATCTATTCTAATGAAGCATTTACAAAAATTATAAGGCCAGGCAGTGCAGTAATTATTGATGATGTTGAGGATAAAGATATCGGCAGCATAGGATCAGCCAACATTTTATTCTGGAAAAGCCTGGGTGCGGTTGGCGTGGTAACAGATGCTTCCTCAAGGGATACTGATGAAATAGAAATTGAGAAAGTACCCCTTTATTTAAGGAAAAAGGGGAGAGGGATCCGTCCGGGCAGAAATGAAATAGAATCAGTTAACCGGCCGGTTGCAATCGGCGGAGTTTTGGTTTGCCCCGGAGACGTTGTAGTTGCCGACGGAGACGGAGTCGTTGTAGTACCCCGGGAAAAAGCTGAACAGGTTGCAAAATATGCCCGCGAAATTTTAACTAAGGATAAATCAGGCAGGAAAGCTTTATATGAGAAAGTGGGACTTCCTGAAGATAAAACGGTGAAGTAAAGGAAAAAGTCAAAAGTCAAAAGTCAAAAGTAAAAAGTCAAAGTTCAAAAATTTATCTAAGATGTTTTTAATTTTAACTTTTTCTTTTTTCCTTTTGACTTTATTTAAAAGGAATTTATAATCATGATGAAATTCATACATTTTTTCTCATTAATTCTGATGCTCTTTTCACTTTATTGTTCAAATAGGATAAATGAAAAAATTCAAATGATTAATGTTCAGACAAATAAAGATTCATTATCAGCCGAACTGACTCCCGTGCTTGATCAGGAATTCAGCCTTTGGTACCCCCTGTGCATCGACTCCGCTTACGGAGGTTTTTACAGCGACCTGGATTATGAATGGAAACTCGATGGTCAGCAGAATAAAATGATTGTTACCCAAGCTCGGCACATCTGGTCCGCTGCAAATGGTTCAATGTTTTATAAGAACAGGGATGATCTGATTAAAATTGCCGAACACGGTTATAAGTTTCTCAGTGATAAAATGTGGGACAAGCAGTACGGAGGTTTTTATGATCTGGTAAGCCGTGAAGGAAAACCTTTTGAAGAAAACGGCGGGATAATTAAAAGAGCGTATGGAAATGCTTTTGCGATTTACGGACTTGCAGCATTCTGTAAGGCTTCCGGGAACAAAGATGCCCTTAAACTTGCACAGGAGACCTTCCAATGGATGGAGAAAAACAGTTATGATCCTGAGTATGGCGGATACTTCCAGTTTATGAATAGGGAAGGAAAACCTTTTAAAGAAGGATACCACGGTACTCCGCCGAAAGACCAAAACAGCAGCATTCATGTTCTAGAGGCTTTTACAGAGCTTTATTCCGTCTGGCCTGATTCCCTGCTGAAAGAACGGCTTAATTCAATTCTTCATATTGTAAGAGATATAATTACCTCAAAGAAGGGTTACATGGTTTTATTCTTTGATCAGGATTGGACGCCGTCTGGCAAAGGCGAGTACGAATTTGATCATGTATCATTCGGGCATGATGTTGAAACCGCTTACCTGATGCTGGAGGCATCAGAAGCATTAGGGATAAAAAACGATTCGGCAACTCTTCGAATTGCAAAAACAATGGTTGATCATGCATTGAACAACGGATGGGATGGTGAGAAT
>JBLNGL010000118.1:0-2687 GCA_050264735.1 Ignavibacteria bacterium
GTCCTTCTCTTCCCAAGAGAAGGACAATAGGATGAGTTTTCTTTAATAAACTCTCTCTAAAACTCTCTCTTTAAAAGAACGAGACAATATGATATCAGATTAAAATATTCAATGCTCAATATTCAATTATCAATTACCCTCTATAGTTAGTTGAATATTGAGAATTGAACATTGAAAATTCCTTGGGTGAACAGCTTCGAATTCGGGATTACTTTTCAGATTTCAATTCTTGAGATTACTGCTCTGCCGATGGTTGCCTCATCGGCAAATTCCAAATCACCTCCAACCGGAAGTCCGCGTGCTATCCTTGAAACTTTTATTCCGAGAGGCTTAATTAATTTTGCGAGATATAACGATGTTGCTTCTCCTTCGGTATCGGGATTCATTGCAAGGATTACTTCAGAAATCTCTTCCGTTTCAAATCTTTTAATCAGCTCTTTTATTTTTAAGTGTTCGGGACCGATTCCTGTCAGCGGGGAAAGAACTCCCCCCAGCACGTGATAAATACCGTTGTATTCGTGTGATTTTTCAATTGCAATTACATCGCTTGCTTCTTCAACAACACAGATAAGAGCTTTGTCTCTTTTACTGCTCTTGCAGATTTCACATATTTCACCTTCAGAAATATTGAAGCATTTTTTGCAAAACTGCAGTTTTGATTTCAATTCCCTGACAGCTTTAATGAGGCTGTTCACAGTATCATCGTTGCATTTAAGAAGGTAAAGAGCAAGCCTCTGAGCGGTTTTTCTTCCGATGCTTGGAAGTTTGCTGAGCTCTTCGATTGCGGCCTGCAAAGGTTCGGCTATCTGCAATTCTATATTCCCGGAATATTCAATCCTGGAGGGATCATTCCCCTTGTAACTTTTGCCATCTCTTCTTCGGCTTTTTTCGCCGCAGATTGGAGTGCTTTATTTACAGCTGCAACTACTAGGTCTTCAAGAATATCTTTTTCATCTGATTTTATGACTTGCTGGTCAATTTCTATTGATATTATTTCTCTATGCCCGTTAGCCGTGGCCTTAATCATTCCTCCACCTGCCTCTTCGGTAACGGTTAAATTCCCAAGTTCTTCCTGTACTTTCTGCATTTCTGACTGAATTTTCTGCAATTGTTTCAGCATGCCCTGCATTCCGCCCTTCATCAACCTCCTCCAGTCTTTAAATTTTTATCCAAATTGTTTTAATTATTGTCCAAATATAATATATTGGATTGACATTATACACTTAACTTTTATAATTTCTGAGCATAAAAAATATTTAAACTATTGTGGAATTAGAATTTAACAATAACCGCACTTTGTATGAGGAACTTTCCCGTAAAGATCTTCCTGTCGATCAGCTGGATTATACAATTGTAGAATATTTCGGAAATTTCGAGGAGAACGGAAAGAAGAAGCCCAAGAACAAAGTTATGGGAGAAAAATTCGCCCAGATAAATTCTTTCTTTTTCGATTATCTGAGAGAATATCATATTCCATCCGCATTCATTAAAATTTCCAATAATTCAAAGCTGAAGTTCTTCAAACATGAACGTCTTCCTTTTTCGGTAAAAATTTTAAATATTATCGATAAAAGAACTGCTAAAATTTTTACCAGGAAGGAGTGTGAATCGCTTCAGATGCCTCTTGTACAGTATCATTACTGCGGGGGAAAAGATAATATTATAACTGAAAGTCATTTATTATCTTTTAACATCTGCACAAATGAAGACCTGAAAATTATTTCCAGAATTTGTTCTAAAGTTAATGCAGTTCTTAAATCATTTTTTGAAAGAAGAAATGCAATTCTGGCTGAAGTTGACTGCTATTTCGGCAAGAATGACGGAAAAATTTATCTTGTCGACGATTTCACACCAAAAAGTATAAAAATACTCCCTGCTGATAAAGAAACCGACTGGGTGAATCCATATAAACTTGATACTCCTAATGCAATTAAGAAATAGGTTGCTCAAATTCATAATATGCTAAGCACATAGGATGTTTACAAAATACGGGTACTCGACTCTCGGAATCATCTGTATAGTTGCATTCATCATTATCAGCGGAAGTTTATTTCTTAATAATGCTTATCTGAAGAGCGGAATAATAGTCTTAACTCTCCTTTTTGTCCTCCTTTCATTAAATTTTTTCAGGGATCCGGAAAGGATTACGCCGGCTCAGGTAAATCTTCTGATTTCTCCTGCAGACGGAACAGTTCTTTTCATTAAAAATGTTGCCGGTAACGAGTTTATAAACGGACCCGCCAAACAAATTTCAATTTTCATGTCTCCCCTGGATGTTCACGTAAACAGAATACCAATTGACGGAACCGTAGAATATTTAAGGTATCATGAAGGAAAATTCATAGCTGCTTTTGAGGATAAATCATCCGAAAACAACGAAAGAGCGGAATACGGAATTACCGGCAGATACGGGAAAGTATTTTTCAGACAGGTTGCAGGATTTATTGCGAGAAGAATTGTTTATGAGCTGAAATTAGGGGATAGCGTTAACAGAGGAGAAAGGTTCGGGATGATAAAATTCGGAAGCAGGGTTGATGTGGTTGTTCCGGATATTTGGATCGAGAAGGTAAAGAAAGATGAAAAGGTATTCGCAGGTGAAACAATTCTTTTTGAATATCCTTTAAAATGAATAGGTTCAGAATTACACGTTCGGTTGTTCCAAACCTTTTTACCACATTAAACATGTT
>JBLNGL010000119.1:0-3407 GCA_050264735.1 Ignavibacteria bacterium
CATCATGAATTTGTAATCAGGGCTGCGAAAGCCGGTAAACATGTTTTTTGCGAAAAGCCGATGGGAGTCAGTGTAAAAGAATGTGAAGAAATGATTGAAGCTTGTAAAAAAGCAGGAGTAAGGCTTTTCGTTGGATACCGTTTGCATTCGGATCCCTATCATAAAGCTGCAATGAAATTTGGAAATGAGAATGGCGGAGTAAGATATGTCGAATCGGAATTTGGTTTTAAGATTGGGGATCCTAATCAATGGCGCTTAAAAAAATCTCTGGCCGGCGGCGGAGCAATGATGGATCTCGGAATTTATGCGGTACAAGCGGCAAGATATTCAATCGGCAAAGAACCAGTTACTGTAACTGCACAGGAATATAAAACTGATCTGGAAAAATTCAAGGAAGTGGATGAAACAATTACCTGGCAGATGGAATTTCCAGGAGGAGCTGTGTCCAGCTCTTTCACATCTTATTCAAATGCAGCAAACAGGCTCTACTTAAGTGCCGGTCGCCGCTGGTTTGAGCTTAACCCGGCATTTAGTTACAGGGGAATAAAAGGAAGTACGGATGAAGGGGATTTAAATCTGTCTGCCGTAAATCAGCAGGCGGTTCAAATGGATACTTTTTCGAAAAGCATTATTGATTATTCTAAATCGGATGCAGACGGCGAAGAAGGGCTTCGTGATCTTAAAGTAATTGAGGCAATTTATAAATCCGTTAAAACCGGGACTAAAGTGAAGGTATGAATTCATTAGAGAAGAGAAATCGGTTTATAATAATCGTTTTGGCTACGCTCCTAGCCGGTTCGCTTGATATTTCTGCTGCATTTATTAATTCCTTAGTAAGAGCCGGCACAGGCCCGGTTAAAGTGCTCCAATATATTGCCAGCGGTCTGTTGGGTCCGGAAGCATTTTCCGGAGGTTGGATGACTGCATTCTTTGGATTAGCTTCTCATTATTTTATAACATTTGTGTGGACTTTCCTGTTTTTTAAATTGTATCCCCTTCTGAAGATGAAATCTAAATATCAAGTTCCTGCCGGATTAATTTACGGAATTATAATCTGGGCGATTATGAACTTTATAGTCCTCCCTAATTCCGATGTCAGGCAGTTTCCATTTCGAGTTCCGCAGGCTATTCTCGGTATAAGTTTTATAATGTTTTTAATCGGCCTTCCGATTTCTCTTATGTTTCATAAATTCAGTTCATATGATTCGGGAAAAGCTGCCTGAAAAATGAAGATAACATTCTTGGGAACCAGAGGAGAAATTAAATTAAAAACAGCTGAACATAAAAGGCATACCTCTCTCCTTGTTTCATATAAAAATAAAAATGTAATAATTGACAGGGGTACAGATTGGCTGCATGAAAAATACGATAAAAAACCGGATGCAATTCTTGTTACCCATTCTCATGATGATCATGCCGGCGGATTGCAGAACGGAGCGCTGTGTAAAATATATGCGGCAAAAGATTGCATTAAAAAACTCAAAAATTTTAGAGATCTGGAACTGATTGAAATTGAAGAAGAGAAAATATTCTTCATTAATGAAATTTCTTTTACTCCTTACTCTGTCGAACATTCTGTTATAGCACCTGCAGTAGGTTATAAAATTACAGCGGGAAAAGTTTCGGTTTTTTATTGCCCCGATTTAATATTTATCCATAATAGACAAGAAGCCTTAAAGAACGTAAAACTTTATATTGGAGACGGTGCAGCAATTTCAAAATCTTTTATAAGGAAAAGAGGCGATAAGCTTATCGGTCATGCAAAAGTGCAGCAGCAGATAAGCTGGTGCGAAAAGGAAAAAATACCGGAAGCGGTTATTACTCATTGCGGATCGGAAATAGTACAAAGCGGAGATGAAAAAATAAGAAAGCTTTTCAAAGAGTATGGAGTGAAATACGGCGTTAATGTGTATCTTGCTTATGACGGAATGGAAGTTCTTTTAAGATAAATATTTTACAAATAGAGGTGCGGAAATGAGAAAATTAAAACTACAGAGCCAAATATCTGTTGACGGATTCATTGCGCGTCCTGAAGGCGAATTGGATTGGATGACCTGGAATTGGGACCATGAGCTGAAGAAATATGTTGGCGATCTTCACGATTCAGTCGATACAATATTGCTCGGGAAAAAAATGACGGAGGGTTTTATTTCATATTGGTCCGATATAGTTACAAATAAACCCGGCTCAGCTGAATATCCATTTGCTAAAAAGATATTGGATATTCCTAAAGTAGTCTTCGCCAAAACACTTGGCAACTATAGCTGGGCAAACACAAAGCTTGCAAAGGGAGATATTGTTGAAGAAGTAATTCAGTTAAAAAAGCAGAGCGGGAAAGGAATGATAGTTTACGGTGTATCCGGTTTCGCTTCTTCTTTAATCAAAAATAATTTAATTGATGAATATCATCTGTTTATAAATCCTTCAGTCCTTGGAAAAGGACTCAGCATATTTAGCAGTGTAGAGGACGTGCGGAATCTGAAGCTTGTTCAGAGCAAGGCATTTACCTGCGGGATTGTGGTGAATCAGTATGAGCCAAAATAAAATTTAGAAAATTTAATATTTTATCTTGTTATTTAAATATAAAATGTATGATTTCATTATGATTTAAATGATCAGATCAAATCTGTCTAAAATAAAATGACCTCACTTACAAATAATAAAACGATAAATGATCATATTCTGTCAGAAAATTAATATTAAGTCATCACCATTTATAAATCCTTCTCCTTTCAGGAGCTTGTGTGAAAATAACCTTCATATGAGTTATCAATAATCTACTTTGAAGAGAGTAGATATTAAAATTGCCGTTTAAAAATACTTGGTCTTTATTAAGCCAAGCTCCAGTTAAAGCCATATACTTCTTCTATCAAATTGTTATAACCATCAAGATTAAAAACTCTCAATAAGTTGTATGAAAAAGTCAGTAATTGAATTTCAGTATGCACTTTCTCTTTCCCGCGAAGTAACAATTGATTTTTTCCTAACCACAACTTCATTATGGCAAAAGGATGTTCCGCTACAGTTCTACGTATGATCATTTTCTGTTTTGAATCTTCTCGCTGCATCTTTTCCCGGTATGCATCTCTAAAATCTTGGTTCACATACCTTATTTTTAACCTTCCATCTTTGGATGTTGTACACTGATTCTTAATTGGACATCCTTTACATTCTTTTGTTTTATAAAATCTTCTGTAACGTCCTCTTGAATCTTTTCTTTGACCATCAAATTTTAGGGTTTTACCTTGAGTACATATGTATTCATCTTTCCCCCGGTTATAAGTAAATTCTCCTTTCGTTCGTTCCGGCATAGTATGCTCAATTTTCAACTAACAATGTTCAATTCCTTCAGCTTTCATTGATAATTAATTTATTATAGCATAAAACTCAACCGGATCTCTCTATTA
>JBLNGL010000120.1:0-3625 GCA_050264735.1 Ignavibacteria bacterium
TGAGTTCTCATCTGTATTATTATGGAACCTTTTTTATGAATTTTATTGTAAATAATAAAGATCTATGAGAATTTTAGCTGCGGTACTGATTTTGTTCGTTTTATCAACTAATAATTTTAAAGGAATTCAATTGCTCGAAACGAAGAAAAATAAAAGAGAAGTAATAAGTAAAGTAACACATGGCTCCGATGGAAGAAAAGAAATAGATAGATTTTTTTCAAACAAAAAGCTTGGTTCATTTGTCGAAAATAATAAAACTTTCTTTAGATTATTTGCGCCGAGCGCCGTAAAAGCCCTCCTGGTTGCCTTTGATTCTCTAAAAGATAATGAGGGAATATCTTATGAAATGATAAAGGATTCTGACGGTGTTTGGGAATATGTTGCCGATGGTGAAAAATCCGGAGCCTACTACGGTTATAAAGTTTTTCATCAAAAATCTGTTAAAGAAGCTCCCCTATGCATTGATCCTTACTCGAAAGCCGTAGCATCTTTTAATACTTATATGAATCCGAGAAAATCAATTGTAATTAAAGAGGCTGACTATAACTGGGAGAATGACACCTGGATCCGTAATGATTGGAGAGATTTAATTATTTATGAAATGCATATACGCGATATGACTGCTCATGCTTCATCCGGTGCAAAGGAACGGGGGACATACCAAGGATTAATAGAAAAAGGAATTTCTGGAGGAATAAGTTATATAAAAAATCTTGGAGTTAATGCAGTTGAACTGCTGCCCGCACAGGAGTTTGCAAACATCGAAATCCCCTTCAACCGATCTGCTTTTGGAAAACTGAATACATGGAATCCCTATGAAAGAAATCATTGGGGTTATATGACTGCTGCTTTTTTTGCTCCTGAAAGTTATTATAGCGGAGAAGGTTTATCGAAATTAGGATGGAATATTTGGCAGGGTAAATCGGGAAAACAAATAGATGATTTTAAAGATATGGTCAAAGGGTTTCATAAAGCGGGAATCGCTGTTATAATGGATGTGGTATACAATCATCTTTCGGAATATGAAATCGGGAATCTCAAAGAGATTGATAAAAATTATTATTTCAGGCTTGATGAAAAAGGAAATTTCATTATGCAGAGCGGTACAGGGAACGATTTGAGAACCGAAGCTCCTATGATGCGGAGATTAATTGTTGAAAGCGTTCTTTACTGGATGAATGAATACCATATTGACGGATTCCGGTTTGATCTAGGGAAACTTTTTGATTGGGAAACAATCGAGCTCATCGAAAGGGAAGCAAAAAAGATAAATCCGGATGTAGTGCTCATATGCGAACCATGGGGCGGCGGATACGATCCTATGGGATTTTCTCTGCGGGGATGGAGCAGCTGGAATGATCAGATAAGAAACGGAATTAAAGGAGAAAATCCATTCAATGGTCCTGGATGGATTTTCGGCAGCTGGTACGGCAATAATGATCCGGATAGAATAAAAAGCTATGTTAACGGCACATTAATTCAGGATAGATACGGTTTATTCCAGAAGAAAGAACATTCTGTAAATTATCTTGAATCTCACGACGGATATACGCTCGGTGATTTCATCAGAATTGCTCTCGGAGATGTGAAAGGGGATCAAATTATTAAAGATATTGATAAGCATTCCAAGCTGACTCCTCTCCAGATGAAATTAAATAAACTTGCTGCCCTCTTTCTGTTCACTTCACAAGGAATTACAATGATCCATGAAGGGCAGGAATTCGCCAGGAGCAAAGTAATTTCGAAGGACTCCCATACATCTGATAAAAATAAGGAGAAAATAGACCACAATAGTTATGAAAAGGATAATGAAACTAACTACATCAATTATAATCATGTAAAATTGAATGAAGAACTCGTGAATTATTATAAAGGTCTTATTAAACTGAGAAATGAATTTGCAGCTTTCAGACGAGCAGATTATAAAGAAATAAATTTCTTTAAGATTAAAGAGAATCCTTTTGCCCTGGGTTATCAACTAGAACATGGCGGTAATCTGTTCATTGTTTTATTTAATGCGGACCGGAACAATAAATATGAGTTTATTTTACCTGAAGGTACCTGGGAAATTTTGGCAAATGAAAATGGAGCGGGGACAGATATTCTCGGCAGAGTAAAATCGAAAATAGTATTGGATCCTTCGGCAGGCTGTGTATTAATAAATTCAAAATAGCTGCAGCTCTTTTCTAAAACCTATTCTAAATTTCTTCTAGACAGAAAACCGATTATTAATATAATTCTCAATTGGTAATTTTCCCTCTGATTAACTGAATCTTATATAAACTTGTCCCAATGATAGTCCCAGTCATTCCAATATAAAAGAGCTCACAGAATAAGCCCTATTCTCAAAATTTTAGCAATCTGTATAATTTCTTAAAAGAGAGAAAAAAGCTTATGCAAAAATGGAACATTAGCTGCAGGTATCCAAATTATTATTGAAAGAAGAGGAAAAGATGCAAAGGAAGATGGAACACTTTTTGAAATTTACAAAAATTAATGCCTATAGGATCAAAAAACAATCATCGGGTTTACTAAGAAGAACAATACCCGGGGAAGCATTCATATAAAAATGAAAATGGATTAGGGGTAAATTTGAACAGCATTCCGAAATCCGAAAGAAAACATATAGTCTTAATAGGCCGTAAAAATGCGGGCAAATCTTCTTTGATGAATGCCCTTTTAGGCCAGAATATGTGTATCGTGAGTGAAACACCCGGAACAACTCTTGACCCTGTAAAAAAATCGGTTGAGCTTCCTCCGTATGGTTCAGTTGTCTTAGTCGATACTGCCGGAATAGAGGACATCGGCGAACTTGGAGAAAGGAGACTGAATAAAACTTTGAAAGCACTTGCTGCGGCGGATTTTGCAGTGATAGTGCTTGACGGTCGTGAAAGATTATCCAGGGAAGAAAAGGAATTATTCCTGCATTTAAACAAAATTTCTCTTTCATTTCTTGTTGCAGTAAATAAAATTGAATTCGGCGTTAATCCGGCACTTCTTGATGAATTAAAAATCCTTAAAGTAACTCATTTTGAAATCTCATGTGCAGAAAATGTCGGTATTGATTTGCTGAAATCAAAAATAACACGACTCCTTCCTAATGCATCCGCTCCTCCTCTTATTGGCGATTTAGTGACCCAGGGAGATATAATTCTCTTAGTAGTTCCTCTGGATTCCGGAGTTCCTGACGGTAGATTGATTGTTCCCCAGATACAGGCTGTAACAGAGGCGCTAGACGGGAACAGCATTATAATTGTTGCAAAAGAAAAAGAATTAAGATCTGTTCTTTATAGTTTAAAGAATTATCCTGACCTGGTTGTAACCGACAATCATGCAATTATACGTGTTGCGGCCGAACTGCCTGATACCGTCAAGCTGACAACCTTTTCAATTCTGATGACAAGATACAAAGCAGATCTAAATACATTCATTAAAGGTCTGCAAAGAATAGAGGAATTAGAGGACGGCGATAAAGTGTTGATTGCCGAAGCATGTACTCATCACCCGAAGGATGATAATACAGGGAACGGGAAAATCCCGGAATGGCTGAAGCTTCACACAAAAAAGAAAATTGAAATCCATTTTACTTCGGGCGGAGATTTTCCCCAGAACCTCAGCAGTTATA
>JBLNGL010000121.1:0-3732 GCA_050264735.1 Ignavibacteria bacterium
AGGGTATTGAAGTCTACAGTGTCAGGTAAACCCATTCTGCTTCCGCTAAAATGTATTGGTTCCATAAATACCCCATAGATTTTGGGGTCAATCTCCCCTATTATTCTGTCTATATCAATTTTGATTTTTGCTGTTTGGGAATGTAGAATGACGGGAAGAATCAAGAACAGGATAAAAAATAATTTTTTCATGGTAAACCTGAATTAGTTGATGATTAAATAAAATATAAAGTACCATTTAAAACTTCAGTTCAGTTGTTTTTCGTTTATCCTCTTAACCATCAGAACCAAAAGATCTTGTGATCTTCAATCCCAAAAGAATAAATATGTCCGGATTAAAATAATCAGGAGCTGTTAAAAATTGTAACCACTTTAAACAATTAATTTGCCAGATTGCGTATTTGTTCCGGAAATAATCCCTAAAGTGCCGGACGGGTTTATGTTCAGATTGATGGAGGACAGCTTGCAGCAGACTTTATTTATTTTATTTAGCGATTCAGTACTTTCGTCTTTCGGTGAATAATTCATATAAGAATCGGCATGTTTAATATTCAATACACTGCTCTGTCCATGTCGGTCCTTCTATATAAAACAATCCATCTTTATAATAAACCGGTTCGAATCCTAATTGAGGAGTTTTTTCCCATTCTTTAAGATCTTTGCTGCAAGGATAAGGATGTCCATCATACATAAGGTAATGACAAGAGCTCCACAACTTACCGTCCGGTCCCTCGAATAATGCATTATGTCCTGTTTCGCAATATGGATCCTCACTGTCCTGGAATTTCAGATTTGCATATCCCCCTTCGATTGCAAGTTCTTGACGATATCCTTTTTTCCGCGTACCAAAGATTGGTTCGCGCGATGCAAATTCCCATGGACCAAGCGGTGATTTTGATTTAAGTAAGCCCACCTCATATCCGCGAGTCCATGTAGAAAAAAACATGAAATATGTACCATCTTTTTTTACGACGAATGGACCCTCTATACCTCCAACCATCCAATCAGGATTGCCCGGTGATTTTTTATCCAGGAATTTCTGGATGCTGCCAAAGAGTTTACCTGAGGGCAAATCAATTTTTGCCTGAAAAAGTCCGTTGCCGCTGCAATAGAGATAAGTCTGCCCATCATCGTCTTCGAACAACGTTGCGTCGTTATTATATTGAGGTGTTAAAGGACCATTGACAAGTGTATAAGGTCCCGTCACTTTATCAGATGAGAACAGCCAAATGCTGTGTGTCGCCATACCTTTGGGATCTTCTTTGGTAACCTTGCCGCTATTTACCGTTAGCCAGTATTTGTTTTTTATTAAATGAATCTCGGGAGCCCAAAACCTGCCGTTGTAAGGACAATCTTCCGGAAGTTTACTGGCATCTATTAACCATGAATATTGTTTCCAGTGAAGTAAATCATCCGACACTAACAAACGTACTCCAGGGTTATGACCGATCCACACCGGCAGAGATGTTCCAGTACAATACCAAAGTTTTCCGACTTTTATTATACAATGATCACGCATTGCAATAGCTGTATCTCGTATAATCGGATTAGTATAACAGAAAACATGAGTACCAATAGAATCAGCTGACTCTCCATTATTAGTATTCAGCTGCGCAAAAGAGGAAGATGCAAATACAAATAAACACCAAAACAAATTTAATTTATAATTCATTGCTATCTGAAGACTATTTTTGAAATAAAACTTTATTCAAAATTTATCCAGTCTATTTCAACATTCTTATTATCTTTCAGCAGTATAACCAGGTTATGAATACCCGCTTGGAATTCCGATAAAGACGAATTAACAACATTCCATTTAGTCCCTTTAGGTATTTCAACATCGGCAATTAAGGGACCATCAACCTTATCCACTCGGATTTCCAAAGTGCCGCCGGTTTCAGAGGAGGATCTAATATTGACTGATTTAAAATTATTACTACCGAATTCAACACTGTTGTACTGTATACAGGCATTCTTGTTATTCAGTATTACTTTCCAGCCTTCATACTTTTTAAGTGTATCGAGGAAAGCTATTGATGCACCTTCATCGCTTATGAGACTGTACCTGTCAATCTGTATTTTTTGGGAAGCATTTGTTACCCCTACCCCGCGTAATGTTGGAATTACCTTTTTAATTGTTCCATCATCATTGAAGAATAGACTATCTATCCGGGTAGATCTGTTTTTATCAAAACTCGGCGATAAATCATTATGATGATAGAAAAGATACCAATGATTATTGAACTCAATAATTGACTGGTGGTTAGTCCAGCATCCGCGCTTTTCATCCATTATCACTCCTTTAACCTTGAAAGGCCCCATTGGATTATCACCAACTGCATATTCAAGTCTTTCGGTAGAGTCCTCTACATGAGGATAAGTAAGATAATAAATGCCGTTACGTTCAAACATATAGGGACCTTCTTTAAGCCCTTTATCAGGCAGATTAGGAATCACCATCGGTTCAGAGGCAAGCTCCAGCATATTTTCTTTCAGCTTTGCTACAAATATTTTCCTCGCTGACCAGTATAAATAAGCCTGTCCGTCTTTATCAATAAATGGATTCGGATCAATTCCACGAACACCTTTAATAGGCTCAGGCTGGGGAGAAAACGGACCATAAGGATTATCAGATACTGCAACTCCAATTGAAAAACCTCTGCCAAGGGTTGTATCTTTAGCTGGGGCCGGGAAATAAAAATAATATTTGTCATTCCTGTAAATACAGTCCGGAGCCCACAATGCATACGATTTTGAATTAACCCACGGGACCTTTTCCTGACTTACAATTACACCATGATCAGTCCAGTCTGTGAGATTATCAGAAGAGAATGCATGATAGTCTTCCATACAAAACCATCCGACCCGTCCTTTACCTTCCTCAGCTAGAATATCATGAGAAGGATAGACATAAACTCTCCCTTCAAAAACCCTTGCAGAAGGATCTGCTGTAAACTGATCCATTATAAAGGGATTTTGGGCAAAGGTATTGCTGATAAGAAGTATCGCACCAAAAACCAATATAAGTAAAAAAAATTTTTTGTTTTTCATTTCAATATGATCTTAGTTTTTAATAACTAACGGCTTATTCCTTTTCTCTAGAGGTTTCAATACGCATAACAGTAAATGAATTTCCAGGGAATAACCGCGTAAGAGTTGTACCCGCGAAATTCAAGGTTTCAGTTTTCGGCGAAACCTTAGTTGGTTCCTCTAATGTATTTTCATCCAGGGGACTTGCAGATGTAAGCACTATAGCTCTACCTATGCCCGAAAGAGTTCCCGCACCCTTTAAATCTATCATTGTTTTAAGCTCTTCAGGATCGGCATTGACAACCTTTAAAATAATATCACCGGAATTATCGTCGCGGGCTGCACTTACACACAGACTGTTTACTTTAGACCGTCCTTCTGCTACCTGCTGAACTAATTTACCATCAAGATACCCTTTCACAGTGTTGCCGCGGATTTCAAGCTTAATATCATACCATCTGCCGGTTTCTATACTAGCTTTCATGCTTTCAGTTATAAGTCCCATATCTATCATATGAACAGAATTCCACCAGCCGCCGAGGTCCCAGCGAATTCGTCCCTGGTTTCTCCTGCTATGAAAATAAATCTGGAATCCATTTTCCCCCTGAATCTTACGAGCCTTGAGTGTAATTGTATAATCAGTCCATGTTGTATCGCCAACATATGCAGTAACATTGGGTGCTATTGCAGACTGCCTTAACAC
>JBLNGL010000122.1:0-3258 GCA_050264735.1 Ignavibacteria bacterium
GGCCGGCTTCCGCTGTCAATCCGGCCGGCGGAATTACCAATATCATGTCTCCGGCAAAGCCTACGGCCTGGGCGTCTTTGAAGAAACGTATTAGTCCGTCTAACTGGATAGCACCCGGAACACCGAAGCTAAGCTGAATGCCTTTAAATTGAATTTCAGGAATATTTATATTTTGTCCGGGTTGAATTACACGGAATCCTTCAACATCCACTCCGATAGGAACCTGGTCTATTAATTTTAAGCCGCCGGACAGATCAATCCAGAAACGATTTGCGTCAACAGTTCCGATTCCTATTTTTCTGAGCTCAAGGTGAAAGCCGAATAAATCAAGAGTTGCGAGGTCTTTAAGATCAAGCCAGGCTTCCTCGATGCTGAATTTTCCGGTACTGTCTATTTTAAATTTCTTCACATCCATTCGCGGCCATTTCATTCCTTCAGCAGTAAAAAATAAAGGTTCCAAACCGCCGGAGATTGAAAAGGTATTCATTCCGTCCTTTTGCTCCAGTCCCAGTGTCTTAACATTCACTTTCAAGAGGTCTTCTTTGGATAATTCGAGCCCCTCTGATGATA
Source organism: Ignavibacteria bacterium (assembly GCA_050264735.1). Taxonomy (GTDB): domain Bacteria; phylum Bacteroidota; class Ignavibacteria; order Ignavibacteriales; family Ignavibacteriaceae; genus DATKLQ01. The sequence continues at coordinate 571 of JBLNGL010000122.1, forward strand.
AAGAAGTTAATACTACGGAGAAATCTTTTGCAGAGTTAAAAATGATTTGTATATCAACCGGCTGATCGAAGTATGGCAATAAAATTTTACCCTGGGCAGCACCTTGAATTAATTTATTATTTTCAAAAGTGAATTCTATCGATGAAAGACCACCTTTGACTGCACCTTCCCCTATACCAAAAATTGTTGCAGGATGTTCTGTCCCCTGGATAATATATTTAAATGGATTACCTCCGGAAGCAGATTCATCAAACTGTAAATCCCAGTCAGCCGAAAATTTTCCTGAAATACCGTCTCTTGAAAGTGAGCCGTTTTGTATAATTATTTTAGGGAAAGGAATATTGCCTGGCAATAACAGATCTTCGGGCGGTATTATTCCGGCATTTTCTACGGCTAATGAAAAATCAGGGAACTTACCTTTAAAGCCTAAGTTTTCCGTTTCAAAGATGAAGCCTGTATCAGCGATTTGACATGGCGGAAAATCAAGAGTAAATAATTCACTTTCCTGTCTTATGTTGAATTCCAAATTGGCATTCAGTTCAAAAATTAATTGCTGGCTTGCAATAGGAATTACCAGCTCTCCTGCATCATCAGGTACATATTTATCGTTTTCTTTTTTCATTCTTTTCAGGAATGGAAAATTAGTCAGGTCCACGGATCCGCTTGCCTGAGCAGTTATTCTTAATTCAGTTCTGTCTTCGAAAATATCACCTTCAATAATAACACCCGGGGACGGATCGGAAGCTTCTATACTAAAATTAATTTTGAAAAAATCAGGTATAAGCTCGAGTTCTATTGCTTCTTCATAAATAACTGCAGCTAAGGTTTTGATTTTCAGGTTTTCTCCAAATAATGTTTCATCCGGTTTTCTATCCGTTATTATTGAATTTAAAACAATTGCTTTATTAAGTTCTGCAAACAGAGAAGAATCAAGTAAATCTCCCGTCAGGAATTTCGGAGAATAAGGAGCAAGATCTCTTATTAAATCAGCAAGTGTATATCCCAGCGGTGAAATTTTCATAAATATATTTTCTAAGTATTAATCCTGATTTTTTTAAAATCTATAGATAGGAAATCCGTACTGAATCCCGGCTCAAATGAAGCACCGTAATTAACAAAGAGAGCAATGGGAGAGACCATTACCATATAAACACTGACTGAAGCTTTTACCCCTGCGATGGGAATTCCAAAAGAACCGTCTAACCCCATCATGTCAAAAGTCTTAAGTTCATTAAATGTATAAGCTTCTTCCGTAAAAAAAACGGGATCATCAACGTTATCCGGTATATCAACAGAGAATCCGATATCTCCTGCACTACCCAGTAATTCTGTTAATATTTCTTTAATTGTATTTTTTATAAGTCTCTCTTTCTGACTGCCGGTTGCCGTATTTAATGCTGAGGAAAGATTTGAGCTCAGCCATCTTTCCGCCTGTCTTATTTTTAAGATCAGCGGCCTTAAAAATTTTAACTTCTTTAAAAGCCTGTCTGCACCTAAACTCACCCCGACCGAATGAATTGTCGCCTGACAATTTCTATCAATATCAGAATCATTGTAATTCACTCCATCTGCCATTAAGGTCAATGTACCTGATGAGAAAGAGGTAAACGGCATAAGGAATCCGCCCGGCGTTATTTCAGGACCTAAATCTAATTTCCATTGAGTCGACCGGGGTTCTGTTCCGCCGGCAGGTTTTGGAATTGTATATTTTTGACTGAAACGTATTTCTACTTTTCTAGCAACAGCAGAGTTAGGATCATCACTTGGTAATTCAAGTTCTCCAAATGCAGTTACAACCTGTTCCTTAGGATTTAAGAAAAGGTTATCAAGTGAATTAACCTGTTTCAGTCTTACAATTTCATCATAAAATTCATCTGCTCTTTTTTTCGAGAGCTCCAGGTTAAATTCACTGCTGCCGGCTACGCTTGCAAAGCCGGTGATCTTCAGAATTTTTATCCTGTAACGTGTATCAGCTCTTATTATCCTTAACAGATCACTGCTTTGCTCACTGGTGAAAGTTACAGGATCGGCGCTTGTAGGCAGGTTGCCGATAATTAATGTGAAATGAAAAATTAAAAAGTCATCTGTTTCAACAAAATGCGTTCTGACCAGACTAGTATATTTTTCATCTATTGTCATAAGATATTCAAATTGTTAAAATAATTGGGTCGGAAAATACGCTTAAATCGGATTTCAGTTCTATTACATATTCAAAATTATTACCCGAATTAATTTCATTATCTGTAAAGTTGAATAAAGTATTCTCTGATGCCAGCTCTATCCAGTCTTTATAGATTTTATTTTCTGCTTCATTGGTAAAATCTGTAAAGATGAATTGTTTTGTTTCGTCTGCTTTTCGTTTAATAATTTTTACAAAAACTTTCTGTGCCGGTTTGGAAATAGTTATACGGGTACGAGAATCCGGGGCAAAACTTTGAAGCGGGGAGTTATTTAAAGCAATAAAAGAACGGGTGATTGTAATTCCTGCCGGCTTTGAAAAATTTTTTATTTCTATCTCTTTAGTTTGAACACCTGCACCTGCAATTTTTAACCGGTTGGTTGAAGGGCCAATTTCCTTTACTGCAATAATTTCGTAAAAATATTTCTCGTTTTCTAATACCGTATCATCTATAAAATGCAGATAGCCTGGTTCTGTATTAAGCAGCAAATCCTGGAACCTTATCTCGT
>JBLNGL010000123.1:0-2704 GCA_050264735.1 Ignavibacteria bacterium
GTCCTTCCTTTCATACTGTAATCTTCGAAAGCCGGAAGCTGATCGACCGATTTATAAAATGTTACAGGCAGCCTTCCGGCGGGATTATAATCTCCGAACAGCACATCGGCCAATGCAGTGCCGCCCTCCTCTCCAGGATACCAAACCTGAAGAATTGCCGGAATATTTTCTGCAGCCCAGTTTACAGACAGAGCGCTGCCGCCGGTAAACACTAAAACGACAGGCTTTCCTGTTTTATAGAGCTGTTCTAATAAATTTTCCTGTACTTTCGGCAAATCCAGACTGGTTCTGTCGCCGCCCGAAAAACCTTCGTAATCAACGCGCATTTGTTCCCCTTCTAACTGGGGAGTTATTCCTCCAATAAATATTATAAGCTCCGAGCTTTCAGCCAGTTCCGTTGCTTTCTTAAAATTATCAACATCCACCATCTCCCATTGAATGTATAACTGAGGTCTGTTCGATGCAGTGTCTGAAGCCCGGAAATATTCAATTTTAATATTATAATTTCTTCCTTCTTCCAAAGAGATGCGATTTTTCTTACTGGTAATTCCGGTATGTTCAGTCCAGTCTTCAGCAATTATTTTGTCATTGATATACAATCGGTAACCGTCATCTCCTTTTATTGTAAAGATATAAGTTCCTGATCCTGGAGGAACTAAAAAACCGGTCCAGCGGATTGAAAATTCCGGCAGATTCCAGAGATTTGGAATTCTTGTTCCGTAGATAAAATTCGCATTATCAATGGGATCTATTTTTGAATAAAAAGGTTTACCTTCCAGATTTTTGTTTTTAAAATATTCCGCCTTCAGTCCTGACCTCCATCCTGCATCAAGATGCCCTTCTTCCGCACTCAATATATCTGAGGTTAAATTATGAATAACGGTTCCTTCTTCCACTAAATTTACGCCAGGTTCGTAAAGCACTTCGGAGGAAGGATAGATTGTATGCATTTTATTTTCTATACCTTTTAGGAGAGTTACATATTTTGATGGAGTCCCGTTATAGTTTCCCAGAAGCATTTGATAAGAATCTGCTGTCGGTCCGATTACCGCAATTTTTTTTAGATTTTTTTTCAACGGCAGAATATTATTTTCATTCTTCAGCAGCACGATTGATTCCCTCGCCGCGGTTATTGATAATTCCCTATGTTCGGGCGAATCATTTTCGGTAATAGGAATTTTGGAGTATTTTACCATTTCAGGCGGATCAAACATGCCCAGTTTAAATCTTGCAGTAAAAAGTCTTTTGAGTGCGGTGTCAATATCTGCTTCGGTAAGCAAGCCTTCCTTAACTGCTTCGATTATACCGGTTTCATAAACTCTGCCGCACTCCAGGTCTGTTCCCGATTTAATTGCAAGTGCAGTTGCTTCCGCTCCTGAGTGCACTACTTTATGGTGCTCAAAAATATCATTTATTGCACCGCAGTCCGAAACAACATATCCTTTAAATCCCCAATCCTCACGTAAAATTTTTTTCAGCAGCTCATTCGAACCGCAGCACGCATCTCCCATAAAGCGGTTATATGCACACATGATTGAGTAAGCTCCTCCTTCTTTAACGCATGCTTCAAAAGCCGGAAGATATGTATCGTACAAATCATGGTTATCAGCTATTGCATCGAAGTTATGTCTTTTAGGTTCCGGACCGCTGTGCACGGCATAATGTTTAGGGGTAGCGATTACTTTAAAATATTTTGGATCATCACCCTGCAGCCCTTTAACAAATGCTACACCCATTCTTGCGGTTAAATAAGGATCTTCACCGTATGTTTCCTGACCCCTTCCCCATCTCGGATCACGGAAAATATTAATGTTAGGGCTCCAGAATGTAAGGCCTTTATACCTGCTGAAATCTTCATTTCTAGCAAATTCGTGGTGTTTTGCTCTTGCTTCCGTTGAAATTACATCGGCTATTTTAAACATTAATTCCGTGTTCCATGCAGCAGCAAGACCTATTGCCTGCGGAAATACAGTAGCCGTACCGGCACGTGCTACTCCATGAAGTGCTTCATTCCACCAATTATATTCGGGAATATTTAATCTCGGAATTCCTACGGCAACATCAATCATCTGAGCGGCTTTTTCTTCAATGGAAAGCCTGCCGACCAGATCCTCAACCCTTTTTTCAACAGGCAGATAAGGATTCAGATAATCCGGCTTTTCATTTACATTTTGTCCCGCCATTGAAGAAAAAAAGAGGAGTACCGAGGCAATTATTTTCATATAAATCTCCGGTTAATTCATTCTGGAAATAGTTTTTAAAAAATCAAACTTATTTTTGAAATAAAAATGAATTTGCTTGGAGCCGAATTTAAATAGGAAATTAATTAGAAAAAGAGCTGTTAAAATTTTATCTTTGTAATTCTGAAATATATAGAATTAGATTCATTTATCATTATTTTTACAACTTAAAATTTGGAGATTTAAATGGGACAAAAATTTCTTCTGGGTTATGATGTCGGCAGCTCTTCCATTAAAGCATCTTTAATTAATGCAGATACCGGGAAATTAATTGATTCGGCAATTTCGCCGGAGAAAGAAATGAAAATCCATTCACCTCAATCCGGCTGGGCTGAACAGCATCCGGACGAATGGTGGCGGCATGTTGTTACAGCAACTAAAAAAATTTTCAAAGGAAATAAAGTTAAAGTAAAATCACCGGAAGTAATAGGAATCGGAATATCATACCAGATGCACGGGCTTGT
>JBLNGL010000124.1:0-3536 GCA_050264735.1 Ignavibacteria bacterium
TGAATTCTTGGATTGCCGGGATTTGATAATTACTGATCCAACCTATGGGAGCGCAAGAGTTATTTTTGATCAAACTAATGAAAAAATTAAAGAATATTTCGATGGTCACAAAAAGCTTCAAATCATTACCGGATTTATTGCTTCATCATTAGAAGGCCAGACAACTACTTTAGGAAGAGGCGGCTCAGATTATACAGCTTCGATTTTTGCTGCAGCATTAAAAGCTAAAGAAATAGAGATCTGGACGGATGTCGACGGCGTGCTTACTGCAGATCCTAAAAAAGTAAAAAAAGCTTTTTCAATCAAGAGCCTGACTTATGAAGAAGCAATGGAATTATCCCACTTTGGAGCAAAAGTAATTCATCCTCCGACAATGCAGCCTGCTTTAAATAAGAAAATTCCAATCAGGATAAAAAATACTTTCAATCCTTCATTTGACGGAACAATTATTTCCGAAAAAGGAGATTCAAAAAATTTTTCCATTAAAGGTATTTCCTCAATCGATGATATTGCACTTCTGAGGATCCAGGGAAGCGGGATGATAGGCGTGGCAGGAATTGCCAGGAGAATTTTCGGCTCACTTGCGGCTAAAAAAGTCAGCGTAATTTTAATTTCTCAGGCTTCTTCCGAGCATTCAATATGCTTCGCAGTTTTACCGCAGTATGCCGAAGATGCCAAGAGAGCAATTGAAGATGAACTCCGTTTCGAAATTAAAGACAAGCTGGTCAGTGAAATACTCACCGAGAAAAATCTTTCGATCATTGCTGTTGTAGGCGAGAATATGAGGAAGACCCCCGGTATTTCCGGAAAAGTGTTTCAGGCATTAGGAAGGAACGGCATTAATGTGGTCGCTATTGCACAGGGCTCTTCCGAACTTAACATATCTGCTGTAGTCCCTAAAATTGATGAAGAAAAAGCTTTAAATGCTTTGCACGACGCATTCTTCCTTACTACTTCCAAAACTGTTAATATCTTTCTTGTCGGAACCGGATTAATAGGTTCAACTCTGCTGAAGCAGATCAATTACCAGAAGAATTATTTATCGGAAGAATATAACCTGTCGTTTAAAGTAATTGCAATTGCAAACAGTAAAAAGATGGTCTTTGATACAAACGGATCCGATACAGATAATTGGAAGGAAACTCTCAGGGAAAAAGGAAGCAAGACTAACCTGGATAAATTTGTCAAGAGTATGCAAAGTTTAAATTTGCCGAACAGTATTTTTGTCGACTGCACGGCAAGTGAAGAAGTTACTATGTACTATACGGATATTTTGAAATCAGCTATATCGGTTGTTACTCCGAATAAAAGAGCAAATTCAAAAGATTACAGTTTCTACCAGAGTACAAAAGATGCAGCTCGGAAACATAACGTAAGATTCTTGTATGAAACGAATGTCGGAGCCGGTCTGCCGATTATCGGGACATTAAAGGATCTTGTATCCAGCGGAGACAGGGTTGATAAAATTGAAGGAGTATTATCCGGCACCTTGAGTTATATTTTTAATTCTTTTACGGAGAACAAGAAGTTCAGCGATATAATAAAAGAAGCAAAGGAGAAAGGTTATACTGAACCGGATCCCAGGGAAGATTTAAATGGACTTGATGTCGCCAGAAAGCTTCTTATACTTGCAAGGGAAATCGGACTATCCATGGAATTAAAAAATATTAAGGTGCAGAATTTAATTCCTTTTCCGGCAAGAAATACAAAATCGATAGACGAGTTCTTTAAAATATTAAAAAACCATGATTGCGAATTTGAGGAATTAAGAAAAAAGGCAGACCGTAATGGAAAAGTCCTGCGTTACGTAGCACGCCTCGAAAACGGATCGGCAAATATTGGTCTGGAGGAGGTTCCCAAAACTCATCCGTTTTATTTTTTGACGGAAAGTGATAATATTTTCGCATTTACGACCAAGCATTATAAAGACAGGCCGATAGTTGTTAAAGGCCCCGGAGCCGGTCCGGACGTTACTGCGGCAGGAGTTTTTGCAGATATAATTAGAATCGCACACTATTTAGGTTAATTGCATTAAATTTATGTAGAATAATAGGTTGAATAAAATAATTTGAGGACTCAATGACTGAAAAAAATAAAATTCCGGTAGGAATTCTGGGGGCAACGGGAAGCGTAGGACAAAAATTTGCAGAGCTTCTTGCTCATCATCCATGGTTTGAAGTAAAGGAGCTTGCAGCATCGGAAAGATCGGCAGGCAAATTATATAAGCATGCCGCAAACTGGATTTTAAATTCCGAAATGCCGAAAGAGCTGGCTGAAGTAACCGTAAAGAACTGTGAACCGAATTTAAATTGTAAAATAGTGTTCTCCGGTTTGGATTCGAGCATTGCAGGCGAAGTTGAGCTGGCTTTTGCAAAAGCAGGCTACGTTGTTGTGTCGAATTCAAAGAACCACAGGATGGATAGGGATGTCCCTTTGCTCGTGCCTGAAATAAATTCCGATCACCTGAAATTAATTGAGAAACAAAATTTTAACGGAGGTTGCATTGTTACAAACCCCAACTGCTCAACAATAGGATTAGCAATCGCATTAAAACCATTACATGATATTTTCGGCCTGGAGGCAGTAAATGTGGTAACCATGCAGGCTTTGTCAGGCGCAGGATATCCCGGAGTTGCAAGTCTTGATACAATTGATAATGTAATACCTTTTATCGGCGGAGAAGAAAATAAAGTAGAAACTGAACCCTTAAAAATTCTCGGGACTCTTAAAAATAATTATATTCAAAACACTGATTTAAAAATCAGCGCCCAATGCAATAGGGTTTCCGTTGTAGACGGGCACCTGGAATGCGTCCAGGTAAACCTTAAAACGAAAGCGGATGAAAAAGAAATTATCGAAGCATGGAGGAACTTTTTAGGGGAACCTCAGAAAATGAATCTGCCGACGGCTCCTTTACGTCCGATATATTACTTCGATGAAGAAAAATATCCGCAGCCCAGAATTCACCGGAGCCTCGATAAAGGAATGGCAGTATCGATCGGCAGACTAAGAAAAGATAATTTATTCGATTTCAAATTTGTAATCTTATCGCACAATACTGTCAGAGGCGCTGCAGGCGGTGCACTGTTATGCGCAGAATTGATGAAGGGTAAAGGTTATTTTGATCAATTTTTAAATGAAAAATCAAAAGAGGCAGTTAAATATGGAATCAATTAAAAATGTTGCAATACTAGGCGGCGGGAACATAGGCCTTTCTATAGCCGGCGGGCTTGTAAATTCCAAGCTTTTTCCCCCAAAAAATATTTTTATTACAAGAAGGAGAATAGAAACTCTTAAAGATTTAGTGGCAAAAGGATATAACATTCTTCTGGATAATAAAGCCGCAGTAAAGAATTCCGATTTGATTATTGTCTGTGTACAGCCGCAGCAGCTGAATGAATTGCTGAGTGAAATATGTTCTTCAATTGATCCTCAAAGACATATTTTGATTTCCGTGGTTTCAGGAGCTTCAATAAAAGCAATTAAAGAGCAGCTTGGCAAAGAAATTAATATAATCAGAGCGATGCCGAATACGG